>CAYMFU010000067.1:0-16869 GCA_964389805.1 uncultured Roseivirgaceae bacterium
AGGACTGAGGAAATCCTGCCTCCATACCGGGCTGGAATACCGCCTTTATAAAGTTTTACATCTGTAACTGCATCCGGGTTGAATACTGAAAAAAATCCCATTAAATGAGAAGAATTATAGATAGGTGCCTCGTCTTGTATAATCAGGTTTTGCCCAACACTTCCACCACGAACGTTAAAGCCTGAGGCTCCTTCTCCGACTGTACTTACACCCGGCAAGCGCTGAAGACTTTGTATTATATCAACTTCCCCCAATAAGGCTGGGATCTTTTCTATTGTTTTTATATCCAGCTTATTTACGCTCATATCGATTCGCCGGACGTTGGTATTTGTTTTCCCAATTACTATAACTTCCTCAAGTTGTTTTGTATCTTCAGGTAGTTCTATATTTAATTCAGTACTTTCATTAAGTGTTATTTCTCTCGTTTCAGAAATAAATCCTATATATCTGAATTCTATAGTATAATTGCCCTTTTCAAGTGTAACAGAATAGAATCCATACATATTGGTTGTAGTACCTCCCTGGATTTCCTTTATATAAACAGTAGCACCAATCAAAGCCTCTCCGGTAGATGCATCTTTGATATATCCTGAAATACTTATTTTTTCAGATATATCATTATCTGCATCTTCAGCATAACTGAATGAAGCACCTAATAAAAGGATTAATGATAATAGCTTTATAATCTTCCTCAAGACTTTAATCTTATTTAATTCACTAAAAACTTAAACAAAAAACTAAAACACACCATTTTTGTTTATTTATATTTAAAAATATTTATACAAAAAAATGTTTTACCAAAGGCATCTTAAATATTAAAGGATTACGGGGACAAAGGTTTCATTTTTTGTACTATTATTTCATTAAGGATTAAGAAATAGAAAAGTATACTATTCTTCGGCAATCCCTGAAAAATAATCGTCAATATCGCATAATTTCTCACTCAATAACCACAGTCGCTGTGCATCCTCCTTACTATAGGACCTTTTTGAAGATTTTTTCATTTTACATTTATCCCAATATTTTCCTGTAATGCCTTTGACATCATCCGAGGAAGCCAGATAAATAGATGTTTCAGCACCTTCTGCAGGAGTAACCCCACCTAAGCGACGTAATTTCCAGGCCAGGCTGTGAATAGCAACAGTATGCTTCAATCCTATATTTGTTTTTACCAGCCCAGGCTGAAGACAATTGACACATATCTTCGCCAGAGGTTTGCGTCTATTGAATTCGTAGGTAAAAAGAATATTCGCTAATTTAGACTGTGAATAAGCACGTAATCCATGGTATTTTCTAGTCAGGTTTATATCGTTAAAGTGAATCTTACCACTAAAATGCGAATCCGATCCAACATTTATTATCCTGGGATCGTCTGAATTTACCAGTGCGGGCAAGAGTAAATGAGTTAAATAAAAATAGGCAAGGTGATTAACCGCAAATTGCATTTCGATGTTTTCATCGGTATAGGTTAGGTTTGAATACCAGGTTCCCGCATTGTTAATCAATACATCAATCGTATTATATTTCGATAATATCTCTTTAGCGCCTTTTCTTATTTCTTTTTGAGAGCTCAGGTCGGCAACAATCCCTTCAATATTTTTATGATTAGATTCAGTTTTAATTTTATCAATTGTAGTCTTTATCCTGGATTCATCTTTAGAGATAATCACAAGATCAGTCTCCATTTTCGCTAAGGTAAGAGCTGTTTCGTATCCAATTCCAGCATTTGCACCCGTTATTACACAAACTTTTCCTTTCATAAATTATTTTTTCAAGATCATATAATGTGGATTATCTATCCAGCCAGCTGATCTTTGATTTTTACCCTGTAAGTCATTATCTCCAAGTTCCAACCTGATCATTTCAGCAAAAGTAGCTAAATATTCCATGATGGTAGTAAGGGTGTTATTTTTACTTCCCTTGTCATGTAAATTATTCTTTAAGATATGCCTTCTTCATTAACCAAATCAAAATATTAATGTGACTTTGGTTCCTTCGCCTTCATGACTTACCAAGTTAATAAATCCATTGTGTGCTTTCATAATCTGCCTTGATAAGGTGAGGCCAATTCCTGATCCATCCTGATGGGTAGTAAAAAATGGCATAAACACATAATCAAGCATATTAAATGGGATTCCACAGCCATTATCTTCAATTAGTATTAGAGTCCTGTCATTGAATTTCTCGGAGGTCAGGTTTATCTTTGGATTAGGGTGATCGGAAAAAGCATAAGCAGCATTCTTCAACAGATTAATAAGTACCTGGGCTATCATTTTTTTGTCCATATATATGCTTAAGTTACCAGGCTCTATTGTTACCATCAATTTTATACTTTGATCTAAAAAACTACTCTTTAATAGATCCAGGATCTCACTAAAAAGATCTGCAACTTTCACTTCATCAAATTCGGGTTTCGGAATATCTGTAATGGTTTTATAATCATCTACAAATTTTGAAAGCCCAAGACTTCTGTTGTATATCGCATTTAATCCGGATTGCATATTGTCTGCCTCTTCAGGTGACAGTATAATCTGATCTTTATCTCCAGATTTCGTTATCGTTTTTAGCAAAGATGAGGAAACCAATTTCATTGGACTGACAGAATTGACAATTTCATGGGTTAAAACCTTAATTAATTTTTGCCATGCCTCTGATTCACTTTCTTCAAGCTCAGAATGTATATTCTGAAAAGAAGCCAGCTTGATCATTTCACCTGAAATGGTAAACTCAGATACGCTCACATACAAACTGATCAATTCATCACCTCGTAGAATCTTGAGAAGTTCCTGCCTCCCAGGTTTCATTTTTTCAAGCTTATCCGGCATATCATCAAAAATTGATTTCAACCCGGAAAGATTTCCAATATGGGGAACATTTAAAAGCTGCTTCGCTGCCAAATTGAATAATTTCACATGCTTGTTTGAATCCCAGGCCAAAAGCCCGGTATCTACATGCTTAATAACATGATCAAAATATTGGTGTTCAATTTCCTTTTCAATTTTTAATTGGTTAAACAAATCGATAATCCTGTTAAACTCATTATAAATTGGCTTAAATGGCAGTTTTCTATTCTTGTAAAAGGTCAGGGAACTATCCTTAAATTGAAAAGACTGAAGGAAAAGCAATAAGTTTTTGTTGGTGGTATTTATATATCTTATTAAAAAAAGAATTTCTATTATCCACAAAACTCCTAAACTTATAGAGGTAACAATTTTGTTCGGCTGACCGATCGCCCACATAAAAGTGTAAGAAGTGATGGCAATAGTAAAGGAAAAGAATATGATATTGATATTAAAGCGGCTAGAGTTCATATTTTTTTAATTTTTCATACAATGTAGATCTATTGATACCTAATTCTTTCGCTGTTTTGCTCATGTTATAATTAAATGCTTTCAGCGCATATTCAATAACCTCTTTTTCATTCTCTTCTAAATTGAAGGATTTAGATCTGTCCAGTTTTACCTTCACACTTGAGGATAACATATCATCAGATATCTTTAATTGACTTCCGTCTGACAGGATTACAGCTTTTTCAATTAAGTGCTGTAATTCCCTGACATTGCCGGGCCATTCATATTTGATTAATTTATTTAACGCCGGGTCCATTATTCGGGTAATATTCTTATTGTATTTATTGGAATACTTTTCCAGATAAAACCTGGCTAAGTTCGGGATATCATCCTTTCTATCTCTAAGTGGTGGTAAATGAATCTCTACAGTTTTTAAACGGTATAATAAATCCTCGCGAAAACCGTTTTCCGATACCATTTCATCAAGGGATTTATTAGTTGCTGAAATTAACCTGAAATCCACTGGTCTTGGCTTATTTTCACCCAAGCGGGTCACCGCTTTGTTTTGTATAACAGTCAATAATTTCATCTGTAAAGGATGCGACAAATTCCCTATCTCATCAAGAAAAAGGGTACTGCCAGCTGCCATTTCTATCCGACCTGCCCTATGCATAACCGCATCAGTAAAAGCTCCTTTCGCATGACCAAATAGTTCGCTTTCAAATAGGTTTTCATGTATGGATCCCAAATCAACTGAAACAAATAACTCATTCTTGTGCTGTGATTGTTGATGTATCTCATGGGCAATTACCTCTTTCCCTGTACCACTTTCACCGGTAATCAGAATATTTGCTTCTGTTCGAGCTATTTTTTCTATTAGACCATAAATTTCATTCATCCGTTCTGATTCACCCTTTACCAGCTGATGTTTATCTTTCGACAATGAGGCTTTTAAATGCTGCTGCTGATTTTTCAATCGATTGATCTCTTTATTAGATCTATTTAGGTTATAAGCCGAAAGTACTGTTGATAATATTTTATGCTCATCCCATGATTTTTGTATAAAATCCGTAACTCCTTCTTTCAGAGATCTAATAGCCAAGTCAACATCTCCATAGGCTGTAATAAAAATTATACTTACTTCCTCATCGATTTCCCTAATTCTGTTCATCCAGTAAAATCCTTCATTCCCAGATTGGATGCCAGCTCTAAAATTCATATCCAATATAATAACATCAAATTTTTCATTCTTCAAATGTGTAGGAACCCTGTCGGGAATAGCTTCCGTAATAACTTTATCAAAATGTGGAGATAACAGGATCTTTAAAGCAACAAGAAATTCAGTGTTATCATCAATAACTAAGATCTTTCCAGTTTTTTCTTTTGCCATTTGAAAACCAGTTATAATAAAAAGTCTTGATCGTCTGGTATAAATGTAATCAATTGTTGGAAAATCCAACAGTATTGCATCTACTTCTTCAAAACTTTCAGAAAATGTTTATTCAGTTATAGATCTTTCTTCTCATGAGTAATAGTGTTGATTATATTAATTTGCTTCAGGCAATTTGACATAAAGAAAAGCTCAAACTGAATTCGACCAGACAGCAGAATCTAATTTCGTTTATCATTATTACCTTTATCTTAAAAACCTTAAATTTAGGTTCATTATTAAGAATTTATATTATAATGCTTATTCTCAATTCAAATGATATTTATAAGGCCTGTTATCTTCCGGACGTCATAAAAGCAATTGAGAAAGCGTACTCCCTGCAAGCGAATAATAATTATCTGATGCCAGATCGATTGCATCTTATAATTCAGGATGACATTCAACTGGTTATGCCTTCAGCGGCGGAAGGAATGTTCTGCACAAAGCTTGTCACCGTCAATCAGAAGAATACCTTAAAAAATCTACCAATAATAAATGGTTCCGTTCAACTTACGAGGCAGAGCGATGGACAATTACTGTCTTTGATGAATGGTAGTGCACTGACAGCAATTCGAACTGGTGCTGTAGGGGCTGTAGCTGCTAAGTATTTGGCCGATGAAAATTCCCGTACAGTCGGATTAATAGGAACAGGTATACAGGGTTTACATATATTATGGCTGATATCGGAAGTTCTGCAAGTCGATCAGTTTTATATTTTTAATTACAAGGACCAACAAACGCAAAAGTTTAAATTAGATCTGAAGAAAAAAATTCCGGGAGTAAACACTGAGGTGGTTAATGACCGAGAAGAACTGGTTAAACTTTGCGATGTGATTGTAACAGCAACTACATCCTCCTCTCCTGTACTTCCAGAGAAGCCGGAGATCTTGAATGGGAAGTTGTACATATGCATGGGTTCATTCAAACCTGTGATGGGAGAACTTCCAAGAACCATTTACCCACTGGTTAAAAATATTTATGTAGATGTAGATTATGCAAGAAAAGAAAGCGGCGATGTATCATGGCCTTTAAAAAACAAGCTGTTAAAGAATGAGGATATAGTTCAAATGAGTGAAGTCATACTTGGAGAACATAAACCCAAAAATGGAACAAGGATCTTTAAATCTGTCGGGATGGCCCTTTTTGACTTAACGGTTTCCAATACAATCTACCTATCTGCATTGGACAACAAAATTGGCATGAATATATCTCTATAAAGTGTGATTTTTTGAACATCAAATGTTTTTGATGTAATTAGACTTTTATTATTCAAAAGATGAATCCAGGATATTTATTTGAAAATTTTGAATGGGATATTCCCGAGGAATGGTCTGCGATCAGATCCATTGATCTTCATACGGGAGGTGAACCATTAAGGGTATTGACACATGGATTGCCGGTAATTAAAGGCAATACAATACTTGAGAAGATAAGATACTTCAGAGATAATTTCGATTACATACGGACTGGAACCATGTTTGAACCCAGGGGACATGCCGATATGTATGGTGCAATAATTACAGAACCTATTACTGAAAATGCTGATTTCGGAACTTTCTTTATGCACAATGAAGGCTATAGTACTATGTGTGGTCATGCCATAATCGCGTTGGTAAAACTGGTAATGGATGCCAATCTTTTTCAGAAAGACAATCAAAAACCTGAAGTAATTATCGATGCACCTCCTGGACAGATAAAAGCCCGTACCCAAATGAACAACGGAATTGTCGAAAGGGTATTTTTCACCAATGTTCCTTCATTTGTTTTATATGAGGAAGAGTCAATTGATATAGATGGGTTTGGAACTGTAAAATTTGATGTATCTTTTGGGGGAGCCTTTTATGCCATTTGTGAAGCTAGCCAGTTCGATCTTAAATTAATTCCATCTGAATATGATCAACTGATTGATATAGGGCGCAAAATAAAGCATACAATAGCAAACAAATTTGAGATCAAGCACCCGTTTGAAGAGGATTTAAGTTTTTTATATGGAACCATATTTGTTGGCCCATCAATACATAATTCTAATAACCATAGTCGAAATGTCTGCATTTTCGCAAATGGAGAAGTAGACAGATCAGCAACCGGATCAGGTGTAAGTGCACGTGCCGCACAGTTATATCAGAAGAATGAATTAGGTGCAGGAATGTCCTTAAGTATTGAAAGTATTCTGGGAACCGAAATGGATGTTAAAATTTTAGAATTGACTACTTATGGACCACACAATGCTGTAATTCCAGAAGTAAGTGGAACTGCTCATATCACCGGTAATCATACTTTCTGCTTTGATCCTTCAGACCCGCTAAAGAAAGGATTTATTTTTAGATAATTTAGAATTCGAAACAATGGGATCCATGGTAAGATGATAGTATTATCTATAGGATTTTATATAACAAAGCACCCTGATAAATAATCTATGGCATATCCGTACACATATGTTGGAAATTCCAACATACACTGTTCAGGAAACAATATATATTACTGATAATCAACTACTTATTAATTGGCATATCAATTGAATAGAGTTAAAATGTATAGGAATTTTTTAGATATGTTACGATATAACCTCAAAATTGCACTTAGAAATATTTTAAGGAATAAAGGATTTAGTATAATAAATATTCTTGGCCTCACTCTTGGTATGACATGTTCGCTTATCATGTTGCTGATGGTATACGATGTATATAAAGCTGATACATTTCATAAGAACTACGATAATCTTTATATATTTCAGCAGGATGTTGTACTAGAGAGCGGCACATATCAAACCGATCGGTGTGGCGGTTTAATTGGTCCTTTTCTAAAAGAAAATTACCCCCAGATCAAAGAATTTGCACGTCTCGGACATACCAGAAACCTCCTCCTGGCCTATTTCAAAGACAGTACTGCTGATGTTCGCCCCATTTCTCTAGTTGAAAAACAGGGCATTGCAGTCGATTCTACATTTTCAAAACTGTTCTCTTTTCCAATGGTCTCAGGAAATCCGGAATATGCATATCAGGGAAAACACTTTATTGTATTAACTGAATCACTTTCTCGTAAAATATTTAAAGATGAGAATCCTATTGGGAAAAGAATTATACTCAATGAAGAATTCGATCTTGAAGTAACGGGTATTATTGAAGAAGTACCTAAAAATTCAAGTCTGGAATTTTCGTATATCGTTCCATTTGATATCATGAGTACAATGGGATATAATCTGGATGGATTTGGCGGTACCAATTTTTTCACATATTTCTTATTGGATGGAGAAAACAGTAAAGAACAAATTAATTCCTCTTTAAATGAACTCCTAGATGCCCAGGACTATGATGAGCAACTGGAATTAAACAGGTATATAAGCCATATAAAAGAGGCCTATTTATTTGGTGAATCTATGAACTATATCGGTTTATATATAATTTTTAGTATTGGCATTGGAATTTTAATTATTGCATGCATCAATTATATCAACTTATCGACGGCAAAATCTTTCGAAAGAGCAAAAGAAATTGGAGTTAGAAAAACAGGGGGAGCCACCAGAATCCAACTGATTGGTCAATTCCTGGTCGAAAGTTTCATGATTTCACTAGTGGCTATTCATTTATCAATATTGTTGGTTGAATTAATACTACCGGTTATAAATCGATCTTTTGAGGCGGATATCAGATTGAATATGACCGATCCGGTACTTTGGTTGCTTATTGCCATTATCTTGTTCTGTACAGGCTTCCTTTCAGGCTTGTATCCTGCCTTTATTTTATCAAATATACGGCCAGCCGTAATAATGAAAGAGATGCATTTTTCAGGGAATAAAGGCAGCAGATCAAGAAAAATCCTGGTGGTCGTTCAATTTGCCATGACTCTGTTCTTTATCGTCAGCACATTAGTATTATATAAGCAATTCATGTATCTGCAGAAAGCAGACTTTGGAATAACGCGAGAAAATATAATTTATATACCCACAAGGGGAATGATATGGCAGAAATACGAAGAAATTAAGCAGGATTTATTAAAGGAAAGTAGTGTATTACAAGTTTCAACAGGATCTGCAATCCCTACGAATGTTGAAATGGGAGACATAAATTGGGGAAAGACAGACGAAGAACATAATATCATCGCCAGGATCATGTGGGTTGGTGAAGGTATGGATCAAATACTGGACATGAATCTTGTACATGGCAGATTCTATTCAAAAGATAGTCCGGCAGAAAATGAGGAGGGGATTATCGTAAATGAAGAGATAATCAGGATACTTGGATATGAAGATAATCCTATTGGTAAGAAATTCCGGTTATGGGATATGGACAAAAAAATAATAGGCGTTATTGAGGATTACGAATTTATTCCAATTGACATTGGAGGCAGGGCATTAATATTGCCTTATGGGAATATTCAGAAATTTGTATTTATTAAGGTAGTGCCGGATTTCAAGTCAGACCAATTAGTTCGGTTACAGAATATTTTCGGGAAACATAATCCTGACTATCCTTTTACATATTCTTTTCTGGAAGATTATGAATACCCCTTTTTCAAATCAGTAAATCCCCTACTTCATATATTGTTTTATCTATGCGGTTTTGGAATTCTGATCTCCTGTCTTGGATTATTTGGTCTCGCCATGTACACTACCCAGAGAAAAACTAAAGAAATAGGAATAAGAAAAGCATTTGGTGCTAATGTTTCTACAATTATTATATTATTGACAAAACAATATATAAGGCTTGTATTATTGGCTTGTATAATTTCCTTGCCAATTGCTATTTTACTCATGAAAGGAGTATTAAGTTTCTTCACAGTAAAAACAGGGATAAGTACTTTCTTTATGATTTTAATTGTGGGATCTATGATCTCCGTTTCAATTTTGACTATACTTTATCACTCTGTGGTGGCGGCACGGAAAAATCCAATTAACAGCTTGCGATATGAATAAGATTAAGCCAGACAATCATAATCTTTAACCAACAAAAGTTATGTATTATATATTTTCAAAATCTACTTTCAGGAGCATCATTAGGAATAAATATAATTGGATAAATATATTCGGATTAACTGTCAGCATCTCAATGTTCATGACCATATTCCTTTACATTCAAAATGAATACAGCTATGAAAGACACCACGAAAAGTTGAGTAATATCTTCCGGATTGAACAATTTCAAAAATTTGGAGAAACCAGAAATATGTGTGGGGCACCTCCCCCACTAAGTCTTGTCATTACAGAAGACATACCGGATATCCAATTGAGCACAAGGTATGTAAAAAACAATGAGGCCTTAATAGAACTACCAGATGGATCAAAACTGGGTGAAAGCAACATAATTTTTGCCGACAAGAGTTTTCTGGAAATGTTTACATATCCAG
Organism: uncultured Roseivirgaceae bacterium; assembly: GCA_964389805.1. Taxonomy (GTDB): domain Bacteria; phylum Bacteroidota; class Bacteroidia; order Cytophagales; family Cyclobacteriaceae; genus JAGTVG01. The sequence goes on from CAYMFU010000067.1 coordinate 10,063, forward strand.
TCATCAAAGGCAGTTATGATGGGGATTTAGATCAGCCTTATATGGCTGTGATCACAGAACAGGTTGCTGAAAAATACTTTGGCAGCCAGAATCCCATTGGAAAGATCATGAAATACAATAATGAATTTGATTTTGAAATTAAAGCTGTGGTAAAACAATTATCAGCAAATTCCCATCTTAATTTTAATATATTAATTTCCTTTAATACAATTCTTTCATTAAGTGGTCCGGAAATCGTTACCGAAGACTGGTTCAGTAACTGGACGAAACATTATGTGCTAATTCATCAAAATGCAAGTGTAGAAAGTATAAATAATAAGCTGAAAAACTATCTCACAAAATACCAGGGTGAAGAATCACAAAATGAACTATATCTGAAGCCTCTTAAGGATATTCACCTGAATTCAAATGTTGTAGATGAGACTGCCAATGTGGGAAGCGCTCAAAATATAACCATTTTTACATTAATCGCTTTTATGATCATCATCGTGGCCTGTATAAACTATATCAATTTGACAACAGCATACAGTACAATCCGCGGAAAAGAAGTAGGTATACGTAAGATCAACGGAGCGTACCGCATAAATCTCATATTCAGGTTTCTGGGTGAAAGTTTTATTATTTCAGTTATTTCACTTGTTCTGGCAGCAATACTAACTGAATTTACCTTTCCTTATTTCAATCAACTCGTCAATAGAAATATTGAAATAAACTATCTGCAAAATTGGCAGTTCTTTACTATTTCAATATTCATATGTTGTGCTGTCACATTGATCTCCGGATTTTATCCGGCAATTCTTCTTGCCCGCTTTAAACCAACTGAAGTTCTGAAAGGATCTTATTATGGTGGGAATAAAAAAAGTGCCTTTCGGCGAATATTGGTTATTTTTCAATTCTTCATTTCAACTTCCTTAGTAATAAGTACAATATTTTTAGTTAGACAACTAAATTTTATGTCAAACTCTGACCTGGGATATAATAAGGACCAGGTATTGATAATATCTATTTCAAGTCCATCTGGTCAAAAACTAAACCAATTCAAATCGGAGATTGAGAATAACACTGACATACTATTGGTCACAAGTTCAGATTATTTACCCATGAATTCCCATAATTGGACCGGATTCTCTTGGGAAGGGGCAGAAGATGACAATTTTATTAGGATGAATATAAATTATGTTGGTCCGGAGTTCCTTGATGTTTACGATATTCCACTCAAATCAGGCCTGGGATTTAAACCAGAACAATCTGAACAGGACCAGCTTTACGTACTACTTAATGAAAAAGCTGTTAAGGAAATTGGATGGAAGGATGATGTGTTGGGGAAAAAAATTCTATGGACAGTTGACTACCGAACAAGAAATAACAAAGAGGCAGTCGTTGCTGGTGTGGTTAAGGATTACCATTATTTGTCAAAGCATCATGCCATCAAGCCTTTGATTATGCCTTTATTAAATAAAGATGGCACTGGTTCCAGGATTTCAATTAAATTAAGCTCAAAACCTCAAAAAGAAACTCTTGGATTTATTGAAGACACATTTAAAGATATTTACCAAGATGAACTATGGAACTATCAATTTGTAAATAGCATCGTTCGAAGCCAGTATGATAGTGAAAATCGAATGAGCCAGTTAGTCCTGGTACTTACATTGGTAGGCATTATCATTGCCATCACAGGATTATATGGCCTAACTTCGTTCATAACCAATCAACGGATTAAGGAAATTGGAATAAGAAAGGTAATGGGTGCCAGTTTGCCGTCCATCATGTTCATAATATCTAAAGAATTGTTGATCATGCTGCTGGTAGCCAATATTATTGCATGGCCCCTGGCCTATTTACAAGTTCTAAAATGGCTGCAAAATTTCGAATATAGTATCAATATTCAGTTGCATGTTTTTATTCTTGCTACAGCAATTACTTTTTTGCTTGCAATAGCAACTGTAGGCTTCAAGATCCTGAAAGCTACTTTTAGAAATCCGGTGGAAGCATTGAGATATGAATAAATGGGGGTAGATTTATAATATTCAGAAATCATGCTAGAATACTTTTTTAAAATATTTATTCGAAACTTTCGAAAGCAAAGGGCCTATGCCCTGATAAATGTTTTCGGTCTTTCTTTAGGCTTTGCTGTCGTTATAGTTATCTTATTCTGGATCCAATTTCATTTAAGTTTTGATCAAAATATTGAAAATAATAAGAATATTTATCGCATAGTCCAGAGAATTATCGATGGGGGCGAGAGTGAATTGATATCACCTACTCCCGGAGCACTGGCAGGGATTCTTTCAGATAAATTCCCTGAAATAATTCATGCTTCAAGGGTTCACTATGGTCCTGATATGGTTATTCAAACGGATAAGGACACATTTGTTGAAAAAAGAGTCCTGTTTGTAGACAGTACCTTTTTACAAATATTTGATTTCCCATACATTTATGGTCAGAATCCATTAAATCTGAACAATGGCATCATATTATCCGAGTCGGTAGCTATAAAATACTTTGGCTCTGACAATCCTATTGGTAAAATTCTGAGTATAGCAGGAGGACATAATTTCACGGTTATCGGAGTAATTGAAAATTTACCTGTGAATATGCATTTCAACTTTAATATTTTACTCCCCATTTCTTTAGCTATAGAAAGAGGAGCTGAAGTATTTCCCGAAAAATGGTACAGGTTTGCAGAAGTCGAAACCTATATTGAAACCCAGCCAAAAGCAGACATTACTTCCCTAAATTCTAAGATACGGTATTTGAAAGCAGAATTTTCTGAATACAAAAATGACGAACTCATTCTACAGCCAATCCGCGATATTCATCTTGAACCAGATATCAGGTATAATTATGCCCCAACAATATCTCAATCCACATTATTGACTTTTGCAATTATAGCTTTTCTACTCCTTACAATTGCCTGCCTGAATTATATAATACTGACGGTTGGACTCTCTGCGCAAAGGATCAAATCGACAGGCATTCGATTAATCCACGGTTCATCAAAATTTCTAATTATTGCAGGAATACTTTTGGAATCTATGTTTCTAACCTTATTGGCCTGGGTAATCAGTGTTGTAATAGTTGAATTGCTTACTCCGGGAATCAATCAGTTTCTGGATATAGATCTTTCTTTATTAAAAGAATACTCAGGACCAATATTCACCACATCAATTCTGGTAACACTGTTTATTGGAATTATAAACGGATTATACCCGGCCATTCTTCTTTCAAATACGGATCCACTTGCTATTTTCAAAAAACATACCTCCAGAAAAGTATCGAAACTGAAGATCTTAAAATCTTTAATAATCATTCAGTTTTCAATCGGAATCATTCTACTTATATATTCCGGAACCATTAACAATCAGCTTGAGTATATGATTTCAAAGGATCCTGGTTTTGACAGAGAAAATCTCATTTCGATTGGATTATATGATGAATCAAGAGACAAATTGTTTAATATATCCGAACAACTTATTGACGAAATAAAGAGTATACATGGGATTAAAAATGCAAGTCTTTCATGCAGTTCCCCTTCCATAATCGGTACTTCAGCAGGATTAGCAGAATGGGATGGCCAAGAAGCCGGTGAAGAGGTTTATGTACAATGGAACTCGATCTTTTTCAACTATTTTGAGACCATTGGAGTCCCAATAATCAAGGGGCGGGATTTTACTGAGTTTAATGAAAATGACATAACAAGGGAAAATCACGCGAGATATATTCTTAATGAAACAGCCATCAAATCAATGGGATTAACGCCAAGCGAGGCTATTAACAGAGATTTTACTTTATATGATAAAACAGGACCTATCATTGGAATTGTAAAAGATTTCAATTTCAAATCACTTCATGAACCGATTAAACCAATGGCGTTTGACATTTTACCTTTTTACTTTCGAACATTCCTTATAAGAAGTAAAAACGGGTTTTCACAAGATCTTGTTGAAGAAGTAAAAAAGGTATGGAAAAAACATCTGCCTGAAGATCCTTTTGATTATACATATGAATTTGATTCCTATCAAAACATCTACCAGTCAGAAAACAGATTATTATCTTACAATAGAATTATAGCTTTATTGATAATCGCGGTTTCCTCCCTTGGCTTCTCCGGGCTTGCCTTCCTTGTTTTGGATCAGAAAACAAATGAAATAGGGATCAGGAAAGTACATGGCGCAAGTGTCAAGAATCTAATTCAACACCTTCTTAATCTATTTTTTAAATGGATATTGGCTGCAATTGTCATATCTGTTCCCATAGGTTATTTTCTATCTTCCTACTGGCTTGGAAATTATGCATACAAAACCACCATTGGATTTAAGATATTCCTGATTCCAATATTAATAATCATTTTAATATCCTTTTCAGGTATCATATATCGGGTAATCCAATGCTCCATTAAAAATCCAATAGACTCGATACGATATGAATAATTGGATTTTATAACAATTCCGTAAAATAAGCATCTATAATTCGACTTGAATTATTATATTCAAAGTTTCTTTAAAAGATCATGCGCAAAATTGTGTATTACGTAGCTGTCTCCATGGATGGATTTATCGAAGGTCCGGATAAATCTTCTGATAAATTCATACATGAGCCATCTATAGTTGATTATTACCTGAATGATTTAAAAAACTTTGATACAACCATAATGGGTAGGAATACCTATGAGAATGGATATAAATATGGGCTCGAACCTGGTCTTGCGCCTTATCCTCACATGCAACATTATATATTTTCCAATACATTGAGTTTTTCAAATGTAAATGATAGGATGAAAGTCCTAAAACCTGATTTAAAATACATTTATGAATTACAAAAAGGGAATGGTACGGATATTTATCTCTGCGGTGGAGGAATATTTGCGGGATGGTTATTGGACAATGAGTTAATCGATGTTCTTAAGCTCAAACTCAATCCGGTAATACTTGGGGGTGACACCCGATTATTTGGATCCTCTTCAAAATCACTTTTCCTGGATTTAATGGAAAGTCTTGATTTTGATAATGGCTTTAAAATTTTAACGTATAACATTAAATATTGAAGAAATATTATGACTGCAAGCGAAGTAATTCGAGAATTAGAAGGCTATGGAAATGAGACTACAAAACGGATTTTCATTAATCACGGTGCGCGGGAACCATTTTTCGGAGTTAAAGTCCAGGACCTTAAAAAGATTGTAAAGAAGATAAAGAAGGATTACAGACTATCTCTTGAACTATATGGTACGGGCAACTCTGATGCGATGTATCTTGCCGGTTTAATTGCTGATGAAAAGGCTATGACCAAACAAGATTTGCAAAAATGGGTAAAAGGGGCTTACTGGTACATGATCAGCGACTATACAGTTCCGTGGATCGCAGCCGAAAGCAATTTTGGAAAAGAGCTGGCAATGGAATGGATTGAATCTGACCAGGAATTTATAGCTTCTGCTGGGTGGGCAACTTTATCAAACCTTGTGTCATTAAAACCTGACAATGAATTAGATATAGAAAATATTAGCGCTTTGCTTGACAGGGTTGAGATGGAAATTCATAGCGCTCAAAACAGGGTCAGATATACTATGAACGGATTTGTTATTGCGGTGGGCTCATATGTTAAAGAACTAACAAATAAAGCCATATTCATTGGCGGTAAAATTGGAAAAGTCCACGTAGATATGGGAGGAACAGCATGTAAAGTCCCTCTGGCTCCTGAATACATTCAGAACGTAATTGACAGAGGGACTCATGGTAAAAAACGAAAAGTGGCTAGATGCTAACTTATGATGGTTACAGTATCCACAGCTTGAAAAAACCGGGTGGCCAAACCATTTTCAATAGTCCAGATATGGGCTGCATTCGCCTTAAATTTCTTGCCGGTGGCCTTCCATGTTCCTAAATAATATCCTTCCATTGCAACTTTATTCCCACTTCCAAAGATATCTACAATATCTATATTGAAACCATCATAGTGGATAGGAATCTGGGCAAAGATATTCTCGACTACTGCTTGATGCCCTATATAGGTGCCCTCATTTTCTATAAAGGGGAGTCCTTTACATTCATTCCATTCAATTTCAGGATCGAAAAGGGTCAGCACACTTTCAATATTTCCTTCTGCAAAATATTGATAGCCTTTTTTTAATAATTCAACGTTGCTCATAAAATAGTTTTTTGTGGTTATAGATTATTTAAATAAAGTTTCTGCTAATTGGCAATAACGATGTAGTGGTAAGACATATCAGGATTTAACCAATTTCTTATCTAATGCAATATTCAATTTAAGAAAAAAGTTAGCTATTTAAAATATTTTTCTCATCTATTATATACATTTAAAGTATTATGGATAAAGGCATCATATTTATTATAAGATTTTTTATAATTCAATAATCAACCTATGAGATCAGTAAAGTTAGTTTCTGTAATTACTTGTCTTATTCTCAGTTATCTATCAGGTTCAGCACAGGTAATCGGTCGGAATTCTGATACTCAAGGACCTGAGAATGGATATTTACTCGCTGTTGGGGGCGGGCAAATACCTGAATCCATTATGGATAAATTCACGGAGCTTGCAGGTGGACTGGAGTCACCAATTGTTATTATCCCAACTGCAGGTGAAGACCCAGATATTGTTGCCATTAAAAGAATATGGATTGATCGTGGCTTTAAGAAAATTACGGTTCTTCATACAAAAAATAGAGAAGTCGCAAATTCAAAAGAATTCATTGAACCACTTCGAGAAGCTAATGCAGTCTGGTTTAGTGGAGGCAGACAATGGAGACTGGTAGATTCCTACAAAAATACGAAAACCGAAAAACTACTCTGG
>CAYMFU010000068.1:0-62210 GCA_964389805.1 uncultured Roseivirgaceae bacterium
ACGCAGCTTTGGTTATGGCGAACGGAGCAGTAATGGAAGGTATTGAAGCCAAATTGTTCTTTACTTTCTTTGGTTTAGATGCCATCACCAAGAAACAGATGAACAGCCTGCATACCGGGACTATTGGTAATCCTGCCATGAGAATGCCAGGAGGAATGCCATTCCCTACATTATTGGGCATGTTGCCTGGTGTTGAAGCGGGTGTATCATCCATGATGAAAAGCCAGATGGAAAAACTGGATATTCCTCCGGTTGATGAATTTATGGATATGATAACAGCCGGTGGAGGTGAAATCTATGCCTGCAAGCTGGCCACGGATATGTTTAAAATAGAAATGAAGGATTTATCTGAGCATGTGAAGGATATAATTACGATAGGCCAGTTTTATGAATTGGCAGATGGAGACAGGACTCAGATAATATTTACCTAGTAGGAGAGTATGAGAGAAAGTATAATCCCACCATTCAGCCTGCCTACCGCAGGCAGGGGGGATTTTTTTATTTTTTCTCCCAGATACTTTCAATCTCTTCAAGTGATTTCCCTTTGGTCTCAGGTACCAGTTTCCAGACAAACAGAGCGGCAAGGATGCCCATGATGCCATATATCCAGTATGCAAAACCATGATTGAATTTTTCGGTCAACCAGGAACTATCATTCAGGATAGGGAATGTCCACGAAATGATCAGGTTTGCAACCCACTGAGCTGCTACAGCAATGGACATGGCTCCTCTGATATTATTAGGAAAAATTTCCGATAGCAAGACCCAGGTTACCGGCCCCCATGACATGGCAAAAGAAGCTGTATACATCAGCATAAAGATTAATGCTCCAATACCTACGCTATTAAGATAAAATGAGAATCCAAGGGCGATCATGCTCACTGCCATACCTAGTGCACCAATGATCTGTAAGGGTTTTCTGCCAAACTTATCCACCGTGAAAATAGCAAAAATGGTAAATGATAGGTTTACCGCACCAACGATAATGGTTTGAAGCAGGGAAACATTTGTTCCGCTACCCATGTTACGAAAGATCTCCGGTGCATAATACAATACCACATTTATGCCTACAAATTGTTGAAATACGGATAGAAAAATTCCAATTATGATTAATAATCCACCATATGATAGCCAGGGAGCATCCCTATTCTTCAGGGTTTCTTTAATTTCTGTCAGAGTGGCTTGTGCTTTGCTCTTTGAGTCCAGTTTATTAAGTAATTTCAGGGCGATGTCTTCTTTATTTTTCATCACGAGGAACCTTGGGGTTTCAGGTACAAAAAATAGTAAGGACAGGAATAAAACGGCAGGTATAGTTTCGGATGCAAACATCCATCGCCATCCAATATCTGTCAGCCATTGATCATCACCTGTAAGTGCTATGCTATAGTTTACAAAGTATACAATCAACATGCCGAAAATTATTGCAAACTGATTCCAGGAAACCAGCTTTCCCCGGATTGAAGAAGGCGCAATTTCAGCGATGTACATTGGAGATAGCATGGATGCAAGACCAACACCAACACCGCCAACTATTCTGTAGATAATAAATGAAATAATGTTCTCCACACCAAAAATATTCATTCTCTCAGGTATGGATGAGCCAATGGCCGATATGGCAAATAGCAACGCAGCGAGTACAAGGCCATTTTTCCGCCCATATTTCCTGCTTATAAAGCCCCCTATTGAACCTCCCAGGATGCAACCAATTAGAGCACTGGATATAGTAAATCCCTTAATTGAGTTTGCTGTTTCCTCGTCGAGAATGGCTGGATTTCTGAAAATATAATACAGTACAAGTACGGTAAGTACAAAGAGAAGAACTGAATATAGCAGACCTTTTTGCTTTCCGAATAACTTAAAAAGGATCGCTGATATCGCAAATTCAATTATTATAATAACAAATATAACAGTCAGCCTGTATTGCCAGATTACAAGATTGGCCCTTTCAGTACTTTCCTGTAATGAATCAATAAAAAAGGATTGTATGGATCCAACGGCACCGGATATAACAGCTGTATCATAACCAAACAGCAATCCTCCTAATGTGGCCACGAGTGTCAGGCCTATGACAAATTTTGAGTTAGATGATCCTTGCATGAATATTGCGCTTTAAAAAAGTAAATAATCGGGCCTGAAGATAATGAATTTTCATATAATCAAATGAATAATCATAAAAAACTGGGTTTCCAAATTTAACCTGAAAGCCTGCTATTTAACAAATATTGAAAAACCAGAGTAACAATTTCACATTTTATTAAAAACACATGATTTTTAAGTTGGTACTATCAGAAAGGTATATTATTTTCAATTCTTCGATGATGTAAAATATTATTCGGAATTTATAAGAATAAAAAATGGACAATTACAACTACGGTGTTATTGGTAACTCAAGAAGTGCCGCACTGATATCTGATAAAGGATCGATTGTTTGGCTTTGTTTGCCAGACATAGATTCATCTTCTGAATTTGCCAGGATACTCGATGATGAAAAAGGAGGTGAGTTCGGAATAATCGCTGACAAGGATTACAAAATATCACAAAGATATCATCCTAATACTAACATATTAAAGACAAGGTTTGAAAACGGGAAGGACAAGTTTGAATTTATTGACTTTATGCCAATATATGGTCAAGGTAATGGAAAGGTGTACAATCCTCCTGATCTTGTTCGGTATGTTCACCTGATATCAGGAAAGCCAAAATTTGGAATAAAATATCAGCCAAAAGTTAATTATGCATTAGGGGAAACAAAAACGGTCATAGAGGATGAATATATTAAAAGCTATAATCTTTCAGGGCAGTATGAATCTATATATTTATATTCAACGTTTCCCTATGAATCTATTGTTGAGGAAAGGGATATTGAGTTAAAAGAAGATGGTTTCTTTTACCTGAGTTATAATGAAAAACTTCGAATACCGACACAGGATATTGTAAATCTCGATCTTCAACGTACGGAGGTTTATTGGCTGGACTGGGTTGAGAAAGGTTTGGGTTTCGGGAATTGGAGAGAAGAAATAGTAAGAAGTGCACTTGTGCTCAGGTTGATGACCTATGAGAAGACAGGCGCAGTGATTGCAGCTGTAACCACCTCTTTGCCAGAGACAATTGGCGAAGTTCGCAACTGGGATTACCGTTTTTCATGGATAAGGGATTCCGGTATGATTGTCAGGGTATTGCGATACCTTGGATACAACAAAGAGGCCCAGGATTTTCTGGACTTTATAATAAATACCATACCTAATAAGGATGACAAAATCCAGATCATGTATGGCATAAGGGGCGAGAAAGATTTAACCGAACATATTCTTGAACATTTGAGTGGTTATAAAGGGTCTAAGCCGGTCAGAATTGGGAATGCAGCTTATTTCCAGAGGCAGCATGATGTTGTAGGCGTCTTAATGGATATCATTCTACAGGATTTTGAGAATTATACCATCTCTCCGGACCGAAGTGAGGAATTGTGGACCATTGTTCGTACAGTTATGCATAAAATTGAAAGACATTGGTGTGAGGCTGACAAGGGTATATGGGAGATCAGGGGAGAAGAGCAACATTTCGTATTTTCAAAAGTGCTGGTCTGGGCAGGTGCAGACAGAGGTGTGAAGATCGCACAATTGTTAAACAAGGATAAGTATATTGAGCCTTGGGTAAAACTACGGGATATTTTGAAGGATGATATTATGGGAAATGGCTGGAATGAAGAAGTACAGGCATTTACCCAATCTTATAGCAGCAGGAATATGGATGCAGCCAACCTGTTAATTGAATCTTATGGCTTTATAGATGCCATGGATCCAAAGTATATTAGTACCGTGTTGAAAACGAAAGAAGAGTTGTTAAATGACGGTTTAATGTACCGGTATAAAAATGAGGATGATTTTGGTTTACCCAGCTCGTCATTTACGATTTGTACATTTTGGATGATCCAGAGTTTGTATAAGATTGGAAGGAAGGATGAGGCAGTCGACCTTTTCAACAAACTTTTACGTCACTCAAACCACCTTGGGTTATTTAGCGAGGATATAGATTTCAAAACCAAGCGGCTATTGGGTAATTTCCCACAAGGATATTCACATCTTGCCTTAATAGAAACCGCCTATATCCTTAATATATATCAACCCCTTGACCATGTCCCGGGGGCAGCTAATATTCTATCACCATCTTGAGTTTTAATGAGAACAAATTATTTAAATTAACGTTATCAAATTGAATGAATACCTTAAAGCATGAATCATAAATTCTCTATTAATTCTACGATATCTCTAGTCCTATCCCTTATGTTGCTATTCCCGGCATTCTCACAGGAAAGATTGCAAGCTGGTAAATTGTATCAAGCTGGCGAAGAGATAAATGCCCCAATGGTTGGTTTAACATCAATTATTCCTGAAGGATGGGCTGGCTACTTGCCGACAGACACCGAAATGCTCATGCTGGCCAATGTTGAAAATCCGGAAGGAACAATTTATGCATTTGGCTTTGATGATACCATGGATGATATCAAGGCACGGCTCGACCTGGACATTAAATTCGAAGTTCGAAATGGAATTGAATTGGCTAGAAAAGGTGATCCTTTCATGAGGGGAGAGGTTTTGGCTGTTGAATTGATCGTTAAGAACAGCACAAACAATCTATTGGGCTACGCGGAAGCAAAATGCGCTGACTACGGATGGTGTGTGATGTATCTTATGATCACACCGGAATTTATTTATGAAGAGTCCAAGAAAGGATTGATCCAGTTTATGGATAATTCAAGTCTGGGTGAACCAACTCTTGGATCACTGTACGCTAATTTTGACTGGCCGGAAAAACTGAAAAACAAGTACTTGGCGACGTATATATCAAATCCCTATGTGAAAAAAAATAACCAGGTATGGCTTTGTGCTGATGGTACTTTCAAAAGCAAGATCAAACAAAAGGGCCTTGGGGAATTGTCCAAGAATTATAAAGGCAGCAAGTCCGGTACCTGGGAGGGACGGGGAGTTGGTCCACAAGGTGAACTGATCCTGAATTTTAAAAAAGGCGATCCGGTAAATGTGAGCCTGGAACTGAAGGAAGATAAACTGTATATAAACGGGAGCAGGTTCTATGTTATGGAACATAACTGTAAATAGATATCAGGAATCCTGTTGTCTGATGTATATGTATAAGATATTGCCTTGATCCCTGATTATGCCAATTGCCCCGGATATTATACAAATCCCGAGTTTAGGTTATAAATTACCATTACTGGTTTTCGTACTTCACGAATTCCTCTTCAAAAAACTCAAGTGATACTCCGGCATCTTTAAACATCTGCTCTGATTCATTCCCGCGATGATATTTCTTTTCACAGACCACTCTTTTAATTCCACAGTTAATAATCAGCATAGCACAGGTCCGGCATGGGGTCATTTTGCAGTATACAGTCGCTCCATCTAGTGCAACTCCTAATTTGGCAGCCTGGCAGATTGCATTTTGCTCAGCATGAACGGTTCGCATACAATGTTGTGATATTGAATCATCATCGTGGATCACTTTTTTCATGAGATGACCTACATCATCACAATGAGTAAGCCCAACAGGAGATCCCACATACCCTGTAACCAACAATTGCTTTTCACGTGCTATGACACACCCGCTCCGTCCGCGGTCGCAAGTAGCCCTCTTAGCTATGGTTCTGGCGACTTCCATAAAATATTCATCCCAGGTAGGACGAATGTAAACTTCTTTATTATCTGACATATCAATAATTATAATTGTGCTAATACATTTTCAAGCTGCTCTAGCAATTCTGGTACCTGTCCTGTATTTACCAGTGTAAAATCAGCCATAGCAATTGGCCCACCTTTATCCAGGTTCTCAATCTCTGAGAAATCTCTGCTTTTAGCCTCTTCGGCACTTAATTGCCTGTTTCTGATTTCCTTATCATCATCTGATTGTTTTCGGCTTGATAAACGATCATACCGTAGTTTTGGAGGAGCATATACCGCTACTATTACCAGTCGATCACCGTATTTGTCTTTTAGAATCTTATATTCAGCCCAGCTATATAAGCCATCACCAACCACATTTCCATTTGCCAGAAATGTGTCAATTTTAGGCATGTTCGTTATGGCGTAGGCACCCATTCCGTATTCCTTCCTCAATCCTTCTCTTATTGCCCTTTCATTAATTTCATTAACTTCCATACCCTCCTCCATTATTATATCCAGGGTAATCTGTCCAAATCTGAAGAATTGAAATCCTTTTTCTACAAGCGCATCAGCAACAACCGATTTGCCTGATCCGCACATACCAACCAATGCAATAAATGTATTCATATTCAGAGCTTTTAATTATGCAATCTAAAAAGCTTTTCCAGATAACCAAAGAGTATCATATGATAAACAAAGACTATAATTATCCGTAGATGTCATTTAATATCTTAGCCAGCCGAATCCCTGCCTGAAGCAAACGCAAATTGACAAGATTTATATTTTTATAATTATACTGGTAGCTTATTTTATGATCATCCGGAAGATCATATACCTGATCTCTATACGACATGGATTCATATGCCCAGTCTATAATGCCCGACTGTGACCAGGTCTCAATCTTTTGTTCATCAACATGATGTATCCAATTGGTATATTCGGTATAGCTAAGATTCTGACCGTCAATAATCCCCGTATCCCAAATTCTATGCAGGTTTGATTTCCTCCAGAAATATTCTACTTCGGTGTCATTCCCGCCTCTATCTTCTCCATTTCCTACATGAAGTGGTTGATGGATGTCTCCCATAAGATGAATAAGGCATTTTAACGCAAAAGCCTCATCTTCGATATTGAAGTTTTTGTTTTCCAGTTCTTCAATAAATAACTCAAGGGCATAAATGATGTCTCCCTCATCCGGTGTTCCGGCTTCCTCGTATGTTTTTCCATCTGGAATGGTACAATAGTGCCAGGGGATAAGATTATCATATTTATTGTCGGATTTAATCTCATCCATATAATTACTGATCATGGCCACGCTTTGTCCTTGTAATATTTTCCGTATATTTTTTTTGGCTTTTTTAGAAAGGTGGTATTCAGCGATCATACCGATCACCCGGTGTCCGGTTTGCCCCCAGCCTGAAGACTCATAACTGATAGTTAATGCAAAAAGAATGACCAAAAGTGTTCTCATTTATCTATTGTTTTTCGTAAAAATAAACAATCAGATCTTAATTTTATGTTAGGATATAACTAAACATGGTTCATATTGCTGGAAAAGTAAAAATTCTCTTTATCACTATAGTTGGTTTGTTGACTATGATCAAATCGAATTTTGCCCAACCACCAGATAATGAGGATCTTAGTTCGCCCTTTTATGTGGGTTCAAAATTCCATTATGGATTTATCATTCCACATGCTGATGACTTAAGGAAAATCTCAGAATCTAATATCTGGGGGATTCAGGTGGACTTCAGTAAACTCAATACGTCCTTCAGGTCATGGTCCAATTGTAATTGTTACAGCAGACTTGGACTATCCTTTAATTTCTATGATTACATGAATCCTGAAGTTCTAGGACATTCTTATAGCCTCGCATTCTTTTTTGAACCCTATTTTAATTTCAAAGGACGGTCCAGGTTTTCCATGCGGGTGGGGATGGGATTATCATATCTGGATAACGTTTATGATGAAAGTTCTAATCCGGAAAATCTATTCTTCGGATCAAAAATCAGCGGCATCTTACTGACTAATCTTAGTTATAATTATTTAGTCAAAGAAAATATTCAGTTAAATTTTTCTTTAAATTATAATCATATATCCAATGCCGGCGTAAAAATGCCAAATAAAGGAATGAATTTTCCGACGGCTTCGATAGGTTTGGATTATATTATTAAACCGGTAATACTCGAGCCACAGGAGAAGGTTAGTGGAATACGCAAAAAAACCATATTGGGTTATGGAAGAGTATTCTGGTCAATAAGGTCGGTTAATGCGGATAGTATTTATAGTGATAAGGACAAACTCATGATTGGAATTGAAGGAGGAATTATAAAAGGATTGTCGAACATAAATGGCTTGATTGCTGGATTGGAATTTTCATTTGATGGCTCTTTCAAGGAAATCTCCAACAGACTTGAAGAAAATTATGCACCTTTCATTTTATCCCTTCATCTCGGGAACGCTTTTGTAATTGGACGAATAACATTTACACAGCAGATGGCCTATTATTTGTATAAGCCTTTTCCGTCTACCAGCAAATCCTTTTTTCAACGCTATGGTATATATTATCGTATAGGTAAAATGACCAGCCTTGGGTTCTCCTTAAAAGCACATGGTCATGTTGCAGAACATATGGATATGAGAATAGGTGTTGAATTTTAATGGGTAAGTAAAATTGTATGTCAAAAATTGTAAACAGACTTATAAAGATCTTCCTGCTGGCAGGAGTTTTGATAATGTATGTAGGTGTACCATTATATGCACAGGTAGAACACAATTATAAGGTAGATCCCCAATCTACAAATTGTGACAGCCTGAAATTAACTACACTTCCGATTACAGAGGCTGTATCTATTATTGAACATACGACTTTCAGGTTCCAGCAGCAATTCAAGATCTCCAGGACCTATGGAGTTATGAACGCCAGGTATTTTTCTTGTGATGGGAAACTTGGCTATCTCATTATTAAAGTGGATAAGGAAGATTATATATATATCGATGTTCCAGAACCAAAGTGGAAACTTTTGATTAGTTCAGCAGATATTAATGCCTTTTATAATGAGGAAATAAAGGGAATTTACGAGGTTATTACAGAGAACGAAAAATAAGAATTTTAAGGCAGCTAATCTGGCAATTTGGTTTGAACAGTACCTTTTTTAATAGATTTCTGTAATTTTTTACATTCTTTTCTTTCTTTTTTAATTATTTTCCGATCGATCTTTTTCTGTTCTATTTCTTCTTTTTTACTAACTTTTTCGGGCTTGGGAAGACTTTGTGAAATATACCAGTTGGCCCTATCTTCTACACTTTCTTCATAACCAGGTGATGCAGTTTCAGAATACTTCATTTGAACTTGTTGACCAATATCTTCTTTAGTATTTCTATTAACCTGTTCCTTTGGTGTTTTATCTGATTTTTTATCTTTACCTCCATCGTTATTGGCCAAAACAATGGAACTAATTATCAGCAGAATAGCTGTTACGAATAATAATTTCTGAAATAGATTTAACTCGATCTTCATACTGCAAGCACGTTCTCTCATATGACGCAATTTCTTGTACTAACAAAAAAATAACGATCATCTAATATATAAAAATTTATATTAAAATAAAACATCAATATTTTAAAGAGGAAGATTTGTCCTTATCGAAAAATAAAAACTTTTAAATTGATTTAGATGAGGATTTATGTTAAATTATGAAAGAACCGTATTTTTTTTAATATATCTGGTTCATTAAAAATGTGCCTGATTTGCCCAATTATATCTTGTTCACTACACTTTTTTTGCCATGAGTAATTCAATTTCAAGTAAAGAACGTTTGTTGACGGCCTTAGAAAATAAAAAGCCAGATCATGTACCTCTTACTTTTATGATTTTTACATCGTTAAAAAAAAGATTAAAACTGAAATTCAATAAATATGATCCCCTGGAAATGGTTAGCGCACAACTGGAATTGGGTACTGACGCCATGGTAGATCTTAGAACTTTTGCGACGGAAAATAAGAAAATAGGGCATGCTGATGCCCCGGGTTTCCCGGTACATTTTAACGAAAAGGTATTATCTCATGAATGGGCAGAAGTACCTGGTGGGAACATAAATCCTGTATTACATAAAAAATATGAAACTCCGGCAGGGGATCTATCAGTAGTAGTTAACCAGACTAATGACTGGCCATACGGGAATGCAGCCCAGGGTAAGTTTCATATACCTTTTATGGATGATTATTTAGCTCCGAGGTCAAAGAAATATCTGGTTCGCGATAAATCTAATATTGAGGCATTTAAATATTTACTTGAGCCCCCGACTTCGAAGGAAATTAAGCAATGCCATGAGGCCTGGAACAGTGGAAAAAAGCTTGCTGAAGAAAAGGACCTGTTGCTTGCGGGTGGATGGGGTGTAGGTGGAGATGCACTGGCCTGGTTTTGCGGTATTGAAAATGCAGTTGTCATGGCTCTTGAAAATCCGGAATTGCTTAAATCAATTTTAGAAATAATCCATGAATGGAATATAAGTCGAATGAAAGTATATTTGGAATATGGGATCGACTTGTTTATTCGACGGGCCTGGTATGAAGGAACGGATTTCTGGTCCCCTGATCTGTTTTTGGAAATTTTTGCTCCTATTATCCGACAAGAGGTTAAATTAGCGCATGAGGCTGGCACAAAATATGGATATATATTGACCAGTGGATCTGCTCCGTTACACAAAATCTTGATTGATCTTGGTATTGATGTACTGTTAGGTGTTGATCCTGTTCAGGGAAGAGGAACAGAACTGGGTATGATGAAGAAGGATCTTCAAGGAGAAATATGCTTATGGGGAGGAGTCAATGGATTCATTACCATTGAAACTGGCAATAAGGCAAGTATTGATACGGCCGTACACGAAGCCTTGGATACCTTAGGTCCCGACGGATGTATTCTTTCCCCGGTGGATAATGTAAGGGATCCATCAGACCAGGTTTGGGAGAATGTATTGATTTTTATAAACGCATGGAAGAAATATTATAATTTGTGATCTTATGAATACTACGAATCTTATGGCAAAGCAGGATGAAGGGGGCAAATTAATAATGATGGATGGAACGATATGGATTGTCAATCCAAGTGATATCCACATTGTTAGTTCCTGGAATCCTCCCTGCGGAATTCAAATCCAGGAAGATAAAGGAGGACAGGAATATGATTATCAGATCATAAATCAGGACGAAAATACATCAGTATCCGCTAAAAGACGCCGGTAGTTCCTTTATTTTAACATATTTTCGTGATAGGAATATTGGTTATTTAAAATCCTAACATTATGTTGAAATTTAAAAGCTCTTGGAGAATGGCAATTCCAGTCATTCTCGGTCATTTATTAATTTCTATACAGGTATTTTCTCAGGAATTTTATTATCCCCAAGCAGGAGAGGAATGGAAAGTTCTGGCTCCAGACAAGTTTGGGATTAATGAGGAAGAATTAGAACAAGTCATTGGATTTGCAGAAGCAAATGAATATTCCGGTGCGAGGGATTTGCGAATAGCCATCCTCAAGGCTTTTGCTCACGAGCCATATCACGAAATTGCCGGTCCAACCAAGCAAAGGAGTGGACCTGCAGGTATGATAATAATGAATGGTTATAAAATAGCTGAATGGGGTGATTTAAAAAGGATTGATATGACATTTAGCGTAACTAAAAGTTATCTGTCCACCGTCGCTGGTCTTGCTGTAGATCAAGGATTAATCACAGATGTTCAAGATCAGGTAGTAAATTATGTCTGGGATGATACTTTTGAAGGAGTACACAACAAAAACATAACCTGGGATCACTTGTTAAATCAATCTTCTGACTGGTCAGGATCTCTATTTGGAATGTATGACTGGACCGACAGACCACCACAAGAAGGAGGGATTGATGAATGGAGGTCAAGGGAACTTAAAGAACCAGGTACTTATTTTAAATATAACGATGTCCGTGTAAATGTACTTTCTTATTCCTTACTTCAAGTTTGGCGTAAACCATTGCCCAAGGTTTTAAAAGATAAAGTTATGGATCCTATAGGTGCCTCTACAACCTGGAGGTGGTATGGATATGAAAACTCCTGGGTAAATGTTGATGGAATAAAAGTTCAGTCGGTAAGCGGGGGAGGACACTCTGGTGGAGGTATATTCATTAACACAGAAGATCATGCACGCTTCGGACTTCTGTTTTTAAGCAAAGGCAATTGGAATGGGAAACAATTAATTTCTGAACAGTGGATTGAAGATGTCCAGGTCCCCTCAAATGCGAATGAATCCTATGGTTATATGTGGTGGTTGAACAGAGGTAATAGAAGGTGGGAGGGTGTTTCAGAAAAGGTGTATTATGCAGCCGGATTTGGCGGCAATTATATAATTATAGATCAGGAGCATAGCATGGTTATAGTAACACGTTGGCTTGAACCTTCTAAAATTGGAGAATTTGTTAAAAAAGTAATGGACGCAATCCCCGACTAAGCTGGAATTATTTCAATTACAAAACTCTTCTTTCACAAGGATTTGATCATCAAAGTTTATTCAGCCGGCTTAAGGCCACTGGAATAAGTAGATATTTTGAAATGTTTATATATAATTCTTAATTATCTACCGTATAGATCAGTGCTCCAGTTCCTTAAAATCACCAAGCGTTTTAGTGAAGATGTAGATGGCTAGGATTGCAAGAATGGTATGAACAGCAAGTGTATACATTATATATTCAGGATGGCCTGCAGCCTGGTAACTTCCCATTACGCCTGTGTAGATCCCGCTTAAGATAGCACCAATAAAAGTTGCCAGGAAATTAGTACCCATATATAATCCAGCTTTTTCTTTGGGAGCAATCCACATTATATATTCCTGTATCCTTGGTGAAGATATCATTTCACCAACAGCGAATAAGAAAACCCCGAAGAAAACCCAGTTGTTTGATCCGGTCACAGATATTCCCAGTACGACAAAACCCAATGCAGCTACAAAAAGACCAAATAGAAATGAAGGTATGGCTGGCCGTTTTTCGAAAATTCTGGAAATTAACAACTGAAATATGATAATAATGTAACCAGTATGTGAAATGGCCTCTGCATTGATTTTCCAAACACCGTCCTCCTGCCTTGAGATCAGACCGGCGACACCTTCACCCAATACGGCCTTAACACTATTATACAATTCAGCCGTATTCATATAATCATCAATATAAACTGCCAGGATGTTAAAGAAAGCCCAGAATGGAAGCCAGAAGAAAATACCGAGAAGTATAATAAAAATGGTGAACTTAACATCTGACAGAGCTATGCCAATGTCTTTGAACTTCTGTTTTAAAGATACTCCCTCAATTTCCCTTTCCGGTTCTTTATAAAAGAATAAAGTGATCAAAAACATTACAAATATGGTTCCTGCTGCTGTATAGAATACATAATCCCAGGATAAGGCCCTCAATTTCCCCATTACAAGCGGACCGAAAGATGCACCCAGGTTCACCATAGCATAGAAAATGCCAAATCCAAGGGTTTTATTAGATGAATCTGTTGTCGCCCTTACGGTAGCGGAAATCAAAGGTTTAAATATTCCCGCAGCAAAACCAATGGTCAACATGGTCAGGGCGATTCCGGAAAAAGATTTTGTGACAATAAGTAAAAGAATCGCCGGCAGATAGGCCAGATAAGATATCATCAGAACCTTCTTAAAACCATATTTATCAGCAAAAGTTCCTGAAAATATTGGGACTAGATAGGATAATGCCAGGAATATACTTTGAATTATTCCTAGATCCCCTTTTGAATAACCCAATTGCTGTAGGTAGATTCCAAATCCCATGTATATTCCATAATAGGCGAAACGTTCCAGAACTTCTATACCATTAGCTACCCAGAAAACTTTTGGAAATGCAGATCTTTTACTCATGATTATTGGTTTTTTTCGATTGTCGATTTACGATTTCTTGAATTAAATGGCAAATATATCACATTGAAAATTTCCTATTCACTGTATTTTGTTTTTTTGCTCAGTAAATTTCTGTAAATTATCAGCTCTATTTTTAAGCCTAATTTATCGATAATGAAAAAAGATATTATGCAATCTGCTTCAAGAAGGTCCTTCCTTAAAAAAACGTCTTCAGCTGCTATGGGACTTGTATTTGCACCATATATTTCAGGGTGTAAGCTAAACGTGGAAAAACCCATGGTCAGGCAGTTTGGTCGGATAGGATTTGATGTAACTTCCTTTGCTCTTGGAGGGCAGGCCTCCTTACAATGGACTCCTGATGATGTAGATCCTGTGAAAATCATTTTAAAAGCTTTTGATCTGGGGGTAAATTATTACGACACTTCTAATTTGTACGGCCCCAGCCAACTCAATTTTGGAAAAGCTTTTAAGGAACTGGATTTAATACCGGGAACCGGCTATAATGAATCCCTTAGAAAATCCATCTTTTTAACAACCAAAACGCATATTCGATGGGGCAAAGGTATGCCTGAGATTGAAGGAGTTTCGAATTGGAGTAATGGTAGTATGGCTGAAGGAACTGTTGGGGATATTAAGAGGTCATTGTCTCAAATGTTTGGGGATGGTGAAGGTAACTATCCCAAAGGCGCCTATCTTGATATGGTGCTAACGCATAACCTGAATACAATGGCGGAAGTGGATGCATTGTATACGGGATTATATGATACAGATCCGAAAGCTGAAACCATTGGGGCCCTGGCAGCACTAAGGGACCTTAGGGATGGAACAAATCTGACAGGTTTAAATCCAGAAGAAGAAAAATTAATCAATCACATAGGATTTAGCGGGCATTTTTCTTCGCCGGTCATGATGGAAATGATTCATAGAGATAAAATCGACCTTCTTGATGGGATGCTAGTTGCCATAAATTCAAACGACAGGCTTAGATTTAATATGCAGTATAATGTAATCCCCGTCGCGAAAGCCAGAAATATAGGAGTAATAGGCATGAAGGTATTTGCTGATGGCGCTATGTATACCAAAGAGGCCACCTGGTCGAGAATACCTGAACATGTTGTTCGTACGGTGGGCAGCAAGGAAATCCCTAGTAAACCGCTGGTGGAATATGCTTTAACTACACCTGGAATAGATACGGCGATAATAGGAATTGGCGAGATCAGTAAAGATCCGGCAAAATGTCAACTTAAACAAAATATAGCTTCTGCTCAAATCAGCCCTGACGGATTGAGTTCACCTGACAGGCAGGAGATAGAGAACCTGACCAAGTATATTAAAGATGGTGAGACGAATTATTTTCAGTTAAGCGGAGGACTGGAGCCAGGTGCTCCAAGACAAACTGTATTGACACAAAAAGTAGAAAATGACGAGCGGGTGGTTAAGTTAACCTGGGATACAGCTTACGCAGGGAATGAGCCTCTCAAGTCTTATGAAATATATCGCGATAATGAAAAAATTGGGAGCGTCAATCATAAACCCCAGATAAACAAAGATCCTTTTATCTATGATGATAAAATAAATGATAAAGAAAGGCATGTGTACAAAATTGTTTCCGTTGACGTGAATGACCGTACAGCCGACTCTGAACCAGTAGTTGCTGAAACAGTAGGGTGATAATTTATAAGGCAGAATATTTAAAATTTAAAGGAAACAAGGTCCCCGGGAAACCGGGGATCTTCTTTATGATCAATATCATTCTTTAATTTCTGAAATTGGCGAATATTTGCGGTACAGGTTCTGATTATAGAATATGCATGAATTATCAATAGCGATGAGTATTGTGGATATAGCCGAACAAGAGGTAAAAAAAAACAATGCAATAAAAGTTATTGAAATTGAATTGGAGATTGGCACAATGTCAGGGATCGAACCATACGCACTTGATTTTGCCTGGGACCAGGCCATTCTGAAAACGGTGCTGGAACATGCCAGAAGGAAAACGATGTATATCGAGGCCAGGGCAAAATGCCTGGATTGCGGAAATGAATTTGAAATAGATAACTTTTACGATGAGTGTCCATCATGCCAATCCTATATGAAAGAACTTAAAAGTGGAAAAGAACTTCGTGTAAAATCGTTAACTGTAATTTAGAGAAAAATGTGCTCAACTTGTGGATGCGGACAACCTGATGACCATGTGAAAATAATAGTTCCGGGTGAAAAGGAGGCAAATATTAAGCAATCGAATGATGATCAGGGCCATTCAAATGGGAATGATCATCATCAGAATCATCATAACCATATACATGATCACCAAGGGCATGATCATCAACACGATCATCATGGACACGACCATGTACACGATCAACATAGGCACGATCATGTCCATACGCACGAAAATCGTCAGTTGACCCTCGAACAGGATATTTTATATAAAAACAACCTGCTTGCAG
This sequence comes from uncultured Roseivirgaceae bacterium, assembly GCA_964389805.1. GTDB lineage: Bacteria > Bacteroidota > Bacteroidia > Cytophagales > Cyclobacteriaceae > JAGTVG01. The sequence goes on from CAYMFU010000068.1 coordinate 16,027, forward strand.
AAAGAAATAGGGGATATTTTGAAGCCAAAAATATCCTCGCCCTCAACCTGGTAAGTTCCCCAGGTTCCGGCAAAACCACCTTTTTAGAAAAAACAATCCAATTGTTTAAAGATGGCCCTGAAATGGCTGTAATCGAAGGTGATCAGCAAACCTCAAACGATGCGGATAGAATCGCTTCAACCGGAGCCAAAGTCGTCCAGATCAATACGGGTAAGGGATGTCATCTCGATGCCCATATGGTCCTGCATGCGATCCAGAGAATTGAGGTAAGTAATAATTCGATATTAATGATCGAAAATGTTGGAAACCTCGTTTGTCCTTCGATGTTTGACCTTGGTGAAAAGCACAGGGTAGTTATAATGAGCGTTACAGAAGGGGAGGATAAACCGCTGAAATACCCGGATATGTTTATGAGTTCACATATATGTGTCATAAATAAAATTGACTTATTGCCCTATCTGGAGTTCGATCTTGAAAAAGCAAAAGATTATGCCATGAGGGTAAATCCTAAGCTTGTATTTTTTGAAATATCCGCTACTTCTGGTGAAGGAATGGATGAGTGGATCAATTGGCTGCATGCACAATCACATTAATGCCGGAAAGTCTGGTGAATTCTTATCATATTCATATAAAAGGCAGAGTTCAGGGGGTAGGATTCAGGCCATTTATTTACAGGCTGGCTCAAAGATTTCAAATTAAGGGATGGGTTTCCAATACACTTGACGGGGTACATATTGAAGCTGATAACATCCAAAATATAGATATTTTTTGCAAAACCATAAAAGATGGCCAACCTGAACAGGCAAAAATAGATGAAATCAGGATCGTAGAAATTCCCTTTAGGGATTTTGAGGATTTTTCTATAATTGAATCTAAGCTGGAGGGAACAGCCGATATGCAGTTGACACCCGATTTTGCGATGTGTCAAAAATGCCAACAGGAATTAAATAACCCAACCAACCGAAGGCATCAGTATCCATTTATCACTTGTACCAACTGTGGCCCAAGATATTCGATTATTCGTCAACTACCTTATGACAGGCGATTTACTTCTATGTCTTCTATTCCTGCTTGCAATACGTGTATTGACGAATATGAAGATCCTGAAAACCGGAGATTCTACTCTCAAACAAATTCCTGCCCTGATTGCTCGATACAACTTTCCTTATACAATGGGGAAAAGGAGATCCTTACAACAGAGATGGATGAGATACTTGATATCGTATCAAACGCTATTTTATCCGGCCGGATAGTTGCTATTAAGGGTATTGGTGGGTATTTACTATGTGCTGATGCTTCATCTGTCGAAGCGATCCTTACCTTACGGACCAGAAAGAACCGCCCTTCAAAGCCTTTTGCTTTAATGTATCCGGATATAGATGCCGCAAGACAGGACGTTGTCCTGAATGAAAAAGTTATTTCGGAATGGGAAAGTCCGGAAAGTCCGATAATCTTATGCAAATTAAAAAAAGACTATAAAAGCGATTTGAAGATTGATGCGATCGCCCCCGGATTAATGAAAATGGGGATCATGATGCCATATGCACCGTTGTTCGCCATTCTAATGGAAAGGATAAATAAGCCAATCATAGCTACCTCAGGGAATGTGAGTGGTTCACCTATTATTTATAATGACCAGGAAGCATTAGAGGTATTATCGGAAATTGCCGACTTTATTTTAACGAATAACAGGGAAATAGTGGTGCCGCAGGATGATTCCGTTGTATTATATACTGACAAATTTCATCAGCGGATCATAATAAGAAGATCCAGAGGAATGTCACCCAGTTTTAATACCGTACATAAATTCGATCAAAATAAACAGGTTCTGGCTATGGGTGCTATGCTGAAAAGTACTTTTGGTCTTACACATCAGAACCGGTTTTATATCAGCCAGTTTCTGGGCGATACAAGTATATTGGAATCCCAAATCAGTTATGAAGCTACACTCAATCATATCATGGATTTATTGAATTTCAAACCATCAGTGGTATTAAGGGATTCACATCCAGATTATCCTTCCTCCCTGTTGGGGAAGGAAATAGCTGGCAAAACGGGTATTCCTGAACTCAAAGTTCAACACCATGAAGCTCATAGTTATGCGGTATTGGCTGAAAATGATCTATTGATAAAAGAGAAAGTGTTGTCGGTTGTGTGGGATGGGACTGGGTTTGGAACGGATGGTCAGATATGGGGTGGGGAATTTTTTGTGTATAATGGGAATCAACATAAACGGTTAGGTCAGTGGGAATATTTCCCTCATATTCTGGGGGATAAAATGAGTAAGGAGCCACGCATATCAGCTTTATGCCTTGTTGAGGGAAGAGGAGTATATGAGCAGGCAATTAAGGATAAATTCAATCATGATGAGTTAAATAATTATAAACTGATAATCAAGAAGGAAGGTCTTCACACATCTAGTGTAGGCAGGATTTTTGATGGGGTGTCTTCACTCCTCGGAATTATCGATTATGCTACATATGAAGGAGAGGCTGCTATGACTCTGGAGGCCCTGGCAACGGAATATTTAGAAAGTCATCCAGGTTTTAATGAAAAATATTATATCGATATTTCGGAAAAAGGGATAATTCAAACCAATGATATGATCTCAGGAATTATAGACGATAAATTGAATGACATTGACCCTGCACATATCGCTTTGAAATTTCATATAAGCCTCGTAGATGTTGTCCGGAAATTTCTCATTAAATTTGATATACAAAAGGCTGTATTTTCGGGAGGAGTATTTCAGAATAGTCTGCTTGTGGATCTTATTTTTGGAACACTTAATGATAAATATTCTGTATATTTCCATAGAGATTTATCTCCGAATGATGAGTGTATTCCTTTTGGGCAAATAGTAGCCTATCAAATGTTATACTGAATCTTAAATAAATAATCTTATGTGTTTAGCAATTCCAGGTAAAATTATTTCCATTGAAGAGAGTCCTGATCAAATTTTCAGGATGGGAGTGGTCTCCTTTGATGGAATTAATCGGGAAGTGAATTTATCCATGGTCCCGGAAGTGAAAGTGAATGACTATGTATTGGTCCATGTAGGTGTTGCGATTCAAACACTGGATGAGGAAGAAGCCATGAAAACCATGGAATACCTTAAGGAATTGGATGAATTGAATGAAGAATTGGGACCCGAATTGGACCAGGAGGACCCTGGAAAGGGGGAATAAAGGATGAAGTATCTGGAAGAATTCAGAAATGAGAAACTAGTCAAAAACTTGTTGGAAGATATCCATTCATTGGTAACAAGAGAATGGAGTATTATGGAGATATGCGGTGGACAGACCCATAGCCTGGTAAAAAATGGAATTTTGAATCTGTTGCCTGAGGAGATTGTTATGGTCCATGGCCCGGGATGCCCGGTTTGTGTAACACCTATCGGAATGATCGATAAGGCTGTGGAACTTGCCCTGGAAAAAGAAGTGATCATGTGTTCTTTTGGCGATATGGTACGTGTTCCTGGCAGCAAGATGAGTCTTTTGAAATCAAAAGCTCTTGGTGCCGATATCCGGATCATTTATTCTCCCCTTGATGCATTGAAAATTGCACGGGAAAATCCGGAAAAAGAGGTTGTGTTCTTCGCTGTAGGATTTGAAACCACCGCACCTGCTAACGCATTATCAGTGATTCAGGCAGAAAAATCAGGACTCAGGAATTATTCAATCCTGACCTCACATGTACTTGTTCCTCCTGCCATGGAGGCTATTTTAAGTGATAAAGAAACACGCATCGATGGATTTCTGGCGGCGGGTCATGTTTGTACAATCATGGGAAGTGATGAATACGAACCCATAACCGAAAAATTTGACGTACCTATCATTATTACAGGTTTTGAACCTGTGGATTTACTACATGGGATAAAATCATGTGTGGATCAACTGGAACGAGGGCAATCAGATTTAGATAATCAGTATAAACGGGTAGTTAGGAAAGAAGGAAATAAAGAAGCACAATCCATTATCTTTGAAATCTTTGAAATTGGTGAGCGGGAATGGCGTGGGATTGGAATGATCCCATCCAGCGGATATCATGTAAAGGAGAAGTATTCCGGGTATGATGCTGTACGGAAATTTGATATCATAGCGGCTGATGGAAAGGAAAATCCTCAATGTATGGCGGGTTTAATATTGAAAGGCCTTAAAAAACCCCACGAATGCTCTTTATTTGGGAACCAATGCTCTCCATCGAGGCCTCAGGGAGCACCAATGGTATCTTCTGAGGGAGCTTGTGCGGCCTATTACCATTTTGGATATGAACCAGCATAAAAAATTCGCTTATGAGTGATCGAAAGTTTACCCTTCAATGCCCGATGCCGGAACTTGATTTTGAAATTGTTACCCTGGGACATGGGAGTGGAGGTAAATTGACAAATGATTTATTGGACAAGGGGGTTTTCAATCTTTTCCAAAACGATATATTACAACAGCGCCATGATGGGGCATTCTTAGATCTAAAGGGTAAAATAGCGTTTACAACCGATAGTTTTGTGGTCAATCCAATCTTTTTTCCCGGGGGAAATATAGGGGAATTGGCTGTAAACGGTACCGTGAATGATCTGGCGATGTGCGGTGCAAGACCCAAATACCTATCGCTCGGATTGATCATTGAAGAGGGAATGAGGATGGATGACCTGTGGGAGGTACTGGCTGGTGTCAAAATATCAGCTGAACAAGCTGGGATCCAAATCGTTACCGGAGATACAAAAGTAGTTGAGAAAGGAAAGGGAGACCAGATCTTTATCAATACAACTGGTGTGGGTGAAACGCATCCTTCTGTTAATTTTAATATGGACAGAATCGCACCTGAAGATGTGGTCATCGTAAGTGGATCTCTCGCTGCACATGGAATGGCAATAATGTCAGTAAGGGAAGGACTGACATTTGAATCAGATATCATAAGTGATACCAGGCCATTACATGATATAACTTATTCACTGCTGGAAGAGTTTGGAAAGGATATCAAACTATTACGTGATCCGACAAGAGGTGGAGTGGCCACCGTTTTAAACGAGATCGCCAAATTCAGCAGAGTTGGAATTGAACTGGATGAAAATCAATTTCCGGTTAATAGACAGGTAATGGCAGCCTGTGAGATGCTTGGGTTGGATCCATTGTATGTTGCCAATGAAGGTATTTTTTTAGCTGTGGTGAACAAAGAAATCGCCGAATCAGCGTTGTCAATTATAAAGGATCATCGATTTGGGGGAGAAGCTGCTATAATTGGTGAGATACAACGTGAAAATCCGGGAAAGGTTTTTATTAAAAGTAAAATTGGCGGGCGCAGGGTTGTTGGTATGCTGGCTGGTGAGCAACTTCCAAGGATATGCTAACCCTTCTTTTTGGTATCCTGGTAATTGCTCTATAAGCAAATCTCCCAGCATCCATATAGAATTCCAAAGATCAGGGATAAATATAATCTCCTTTGAGAATTCCGAATTCTTTAAATCAATATTGCTAAAAATTTCGAATCCATTGATTACCTGAAAATACCAAGATCTCCTTCCTGCTATTTTGGATATATGAGATGTTTCATTTGTATATCAGACCTACAGTCAGTTTATATGCCTTTTAGGAAATAAATTTTTTATCAATATTGGATGAATTATTATTCGTCAAAAAGAGGATTTTTGTTTATATTGGCGGATTATTATAAGGAGATTCTATATCATTTTAAACCCAAGAGCTACTAAAACTAAACAAAATGAGAAAGGTATTTAAGATCGTTTTATTTCTTTTGTTTACTATTATTTTAATCATTGGAGGAGTTATAATCTATGTATCTGTGATGCTCCCAAATGTGTCTGTCGATGAAACCCTTAAAGTTGAAATCACTCCGGAGCGGGTTGAAAGAGGAAGTTACCTGGCAAATAATGTAATGGGATGTATGGATTGCCATGCTGAAAGGGATAAATCTTTATACACTATGCCTGTTTTTGAAGAGTCGATGGGTTTAGGAGGGACACTCTGGTCTGAAGCGCAGGGATTCCCGGGGGAAATGTATTCTGTGAACATTACTCCTTATCACCTGCAGGAATGGTCAGATGGTGAATTATTCAGAGCGATCGCTGCAGGTGTGAGTAAGGATGGATCAGCTCTGTTTCCAATCATGCCCTACCTTCAATATGGAAAACTACCAAAAGAAGATATTTATGATGTGATTGCTTATCTAAGGACTCTGGAACCAGTAAGAATTGAACATCCACCCAGGAAATTGGGATTTCCATTAAGTTTGATCGTAAATTTGATGCCAAAAGAAGGAACACATCATATTACTTCCAGTACAGATCCGGTAAAACTTGGTGAGTACATTATTACTCAGGCCGTTTGTTTTGATTGCCATACACCCATGGATGGAGGACAGTTTGTTGAAGGGATGGATTATGCAGGAGGGTTGGAATTTCAGTTAGAAACAGGAGGTGTCGTCCGGGCAGCAAATATCACTCCGGACAAGGAAACTGGCATTGGGAACTGGACAAAAGAAGCTTTCGTGGCCAAGTTTATATCTTTCAAAGATGAGTATTTCAATCCACATAAAATTGAATCCGGGCAATTGAATACTGAGATGCCCTGGACCTATTATGCAAATATGAAGGAAGAAGAAATTGGTGCCATTTATAAATATTTAATGAGCCTTGAACCCATTTCGAATAAAGTTGAAAAATTCACAGCACCTTAACCTGGGGTAATTCTCCATTTGTTGTATATTACCTGGCTATGACGATAATTTTTATTTCAGTTAAGTGAGTCTGGCATTCTAATTGTTATTCATTATTATTATTATGGCCGGTAGATCTCCACATTAATATTTATGCCTATCTTTATTCCTTAAAATGTATAATTGTGTCATGATGAGAAAAATTGTTTTGTTTATTCTTTTGGTGCTCTATTCACCCTTCATATTTAGCCAGGATGAAGATAATCCGACACTAACCTGGCCAAGGGATATTATAACGGGAGAGGATACTGTAACAGTTTATCAACCTCAACTTGAATCCTTCGAGAATAATATAATAGAAGGAAGGATGGCCATTTCCATGCAGACTAAGAGTGATGGCCTCGTATTCGGTGCTGCAATGTTCAAGGCTACCGTAAATACTGACCTTGATGAAAGGCTGGTAGAGCTCCAAAGAATGGAGATTACACAAACAAGTTTTCCTGACGTTGATGAAGATAAAGCAGCCAAGTTTGTAAGAGAACTGGAACTTGCAATTGAAGGTTCCACGGAACTTATGTCACTTGATCGAATTTTGGCAAGTATGGAATTGATTGAAAAGAAAAATGACCTTTCTACCCAATTTAAAAACGATCCACCAGAGATTTATTATCGTGATGCTCCTGCGGTGTTGATCTTGATAGATGGCGACCCGATATTAAAAGATACAGATGATGCCAATATCCAGTATGTGATCAATACGCCTTATTTTATTGTAAAGGATACGAAGAAAAATCAACATTATATTAAGGGGGGAGATTATTGGTACACATCTAAAGAGATTTCCGGGGAATGGCAAAACACCGAAAATGTCCCGAATAGTATTGAAAAGATGGCAGATGAGGTTATTGAAATGGATTCCGTGATGTCGGATTCTTTAATTGCTACAATGGAAGCCCCTAGTATCATTGTAGTTACCCAGCCTTCCGAATTAATACTTATTGATGGTGTTCCTGATTATAAAACCATTGAGGGTACAACTTTATTGTATGTTGATAATACGGAAAGCGATATCGTCATGGATATCAATTCCCAGCAGCATTTTGTATTGCTTTCAGGGAGATGGTATGCTTCCAAAACACTCCAGGATGGTGACTGGAAATTTACTGAGCCCAACAATCTGCCGAATGATTTCAGTAAAATACCGGCTGATAGTGATATTGGAAATGTAAGGACCAGTGTTCCAGGTACAGAGGAAGCCAATGCGGCTGTATTAGAGCAAACGATACCACAAACCGCAACTGTCGACCGGACTACAACGGTAGAGGTTTCGTTTGACGGGAATCCTGAGTTCAAAAAGATTGATGGTTCCGAGGTATCCTATGCTGAAAACAGTGACAAAACCGTTTTACTGATTAAAAATAAATATTATTGTGTGGATGATGGGATCTGGTTTGAATCAGATCAGGCCACAGGCCCTTATGTAGTTAGTGTAAATCGACCTGCCGAGGTTGACGACATTCCCCCGGAATCGCCAGTTTATAATGTGAAGTATGTTTATATATATGATTCAACACCTGAAGTGGTATATGTTGGATATACTCCCGGGTATACTTGTTCCTATGTATATGGTGGGGTAGTTGTTTATGGAACAGGTTGGTGGTACCATCCATGGTACAGGACAGTTTATTATCCGCGACCCGCAACCTGGGGCTTCAGGGTTCATTATAATCCCTGGACAGGATGGGGATTTTCCTTCGGGATGAGCTGGGGATGGTTCGGTGTCGGATTCCACAGAGGACCAGGATGGTGGGGCCCGAGAGGCTATAGATATGGATACCGTCATGGATTCCATCGGGGATACCACCATGGATTTCGTCATGGATACCACCATGGGATGAGGGCCGGATATCGTGCTGGTTATAGAGCTGGGCGGGCCTCAGCTTCAGGAAACGTATACCGAAACAGGGCCACTGGGGTGCGATCAACCGGAATGAACCGGACAAACCAGGCGAATATGGCCAGGAACAGGGCAGGGGGTACCAATCAGGGTAATCTTTCAAATAACAGGGCTACAACTGGTAACAGGGCAGCTGCCGGGAACCGTGCTACAACTGGCAATCAAGCCGGTGCTGGCAACCGGGCGGGTAGCGGTACCAGAACCCAGCCTTCAACCAAGCAGAATAATGTATATGCTGGCCGGGACGGGAATGTATATAGAAGGGACAATAGCGGAAATGTTCAGCAAAGGAGCAATGGCCAATGGAGTGGCGGTGGATCTTCAGGATCCTCAAACCGTTCGGGAAGTCAGCAGTCTGTAAATAGACAGTACCAGTCCAGGCAGCAGGGAAGCCGACAATATAACAATTATAATAACAGCCAGTCACGATCCAGTAGCAGTTATGGCGGCAGGTCAGGGGGTTCCAGAAGTACAGGATCACGTGGCGGAGGAGGTGTACGCCGCAGGTAGGGCTAAACCTATCCCAATATGTGGAGGATGGTATATGCCATGGATTGTGACCTGGCCATTTACGAATGTTTTGCACCTCCGTCAATTGTGACCACAGTTCCCACATCGGGATACTTTGAAGGTAAAATCCAGGTCCATACTTCTCCAGATAGGTTCAGTACAAATTACAGGATATCAAATTAGAATTAAAAAAAGGTAATAATGAAAATAGGCCCCCACATAGGAAAGCCTATTTTTTTTTGAAAGTCTGGTTAATTATTGTAGCTCCAGAGTTTTTATCTTTTTGATATGATTCCCTTTCCTAATAACAGTTTTTTCTAATAGGCTTTTGCCTCAGAAGTATCGATCTCCAGGATTTTGAATTCTACCCTGCGATTTGATTGCCTTCCTTCATCCGTTGAATTGGTATCAACCGGAAGACTTTCTCCATATCCTTTGGGAATTATTCGGATAAAGTCAATACCCTGGTTAATTACATAGTCTACCACAGCGTCAGCGCGTCCCTGGGATAAATTGATGTTATAATTATCTGATCCTCTACTATCCGTATGGCCACCGATTTCAACTTTTACGTTCGAATTATCCAGCATGAATTTCACCACCCTGTCAAGTTGAGGAATTGATTCCGGTCGAAGCGTCGTTTTATCAAAATCAAAGAAAATATTATTCAGTCTGACGGTTATGCCCACTTCAATCGGCATCATGTACAGGTCTTTCATGATTCCATTGTATGGATCAAATTCAATAACTTCCAGACTATCGGATAGATTTATGAAGCCTTCTTTGCTGGCCATGAACTGGTATTTTCCTATTGACGGAATTTGAGTATGATAGAATCCATTTTCATCACTATGGACTTTTTTGGTTTTCATATTTTCCTTCTCGATCGTCATCTCAATAGACATTGGAAGATGGTCTTTTTTGTTGTAAACGAACCCGGAGAGTTCCATCGATTGCGGATTCAAATAGAAATCCTTACTAATATTCAGATCGCCTTTGGTTCCCGATAAGTCAAGTGTATCAACCATAAGATCAAACCCCTCCTTAATAGAAGAAAATTCATAGAGTGACCGCTTGTTGAGTATAACCTCATAGAATCCCTCTTTGTTCGTATGTATCCACCCTGTATCCTCCTTTACTGCCAAATATTGAAGTTCCACTTCAAGTGGCCTGTTATTTCTTATGTTTCTTACATATCCTGAAACAGTGATTTCCGGAATAGGTATTAATCCGATTATATCCAGGCTACCGCCATCTGCTGTCATTAAAGCCCGTGTCGTATATACATCATTTCCGGAAGCATCCATGGAAAAGTATGCGTCGAATTCATCGGTATTTACCGGTGGCCCTATGTTTACGGGATCAGACCATTTCAGCCATGACTCATCAAGTCTTTCTGTTCTATAGATATCAGAACTTCCATATCCGCCGCCACGGTTACTGGCAAAAAACATAGATTTATTATCCGCCGTAATGAATGGCCCAAATTCATCCAGGTGAGTACTGATCGGATCACCTATCTTCTCAGGTTTTGACCAGGAATTAGGACCCTGGTTGAAACTCACATACAGATCACTTCTTTTGCCTTCCTTTGTTTCACTGAAGTAAAGAACCATAACCTTACCATCAGACGTCATAAAGGCTCCCGAGAATCGTCCTTTATTCATTTTATCATAATCAGGGATTCTAAGTGATCTGGGATTTGACCATTTACCATTAACACGCGTAGTTAAACTAAATCCTTCGGAATTTCCATTAGCCCCCCGGATCAGCAAAGTATTGCCATCGGCCAGAACACTCATTACCTGGTTATATCGTTGGGTATTAAGTGGTGATTCCATATGAATTGCCTTTCCCCATTCCCCATATGCATCTTTTTGACAATACCAGATATCCTGGCTGTTATCTACCCCATATTTGTTTTGAGGGTGATCTGCTACAAAGAAGTAAAGTGTTTTTCCATCTGGTGAAATAATAGGTGCTGAATCGTGGAAACGGCTGTTCACTTTCCATCCTAGATGTTTCATCTCCCATAGGATTTCCGTATCCTGAGCAGAAGATATGGCGGTTATGGCTAGGAAGGCCACGAAAAATAAATTCCTCATACAAAGCTGTTTAACAAATTGAACCTCTATCCGATTAAAAACTCTGGTTGTTTGATATTAATACTGGATCTGGCAAAATAGTAAACAGGATTAATGGAATTAATATTTTAATTTTCTGTATCGGATGAAATCAAATAACAGAGTTCCTGTCACAGGAACAATTAACAGGAGGAAGAATTTCCTGGTAAAGGTTGGTGTTTTCAAGACGGATCTTTCTGGCGTCCAGGCATTTGCCGCAGGAGGAAAACAGATCGATGTCCCAGAGGTCAGCAAAAACACGACCGGATTTCAGCCCGACACCGAAATCTAATACTTCCTCCAAGGATTTGATATCAGGAGGGGTAAAGTGGCCCTCTTTGTGAAGGATGTCTAATGCCCCATTGCCGGATCTGGTGGGAATAATTGCACAGCATTCCACCCCGCAGTCAAAAGCAAAATCTAAAGATCTCTTAGTCCATTCAATACCCTCATCTTCGGTCAGAAAAGGGGGGCGGAGCAGGATAAAAGCCCTGGATCTAATGTTATTTTGGTTTAGAAAATCAACTGATTTTCTAAAATCATTCAAATTCATACGTTTATTTAGCTTTGGCAGGACTTCCGGATGAACAGTTTCAAGTCCAATAGCTACCTGTAATTCTGTGCCAAGCAAATCCCTGAACCGAAGGGCCTTATCATTGATCAATTTGGGATGAGACTCAACAATTACTGTTTCAAAATCCTTTAATAGGGAGGCGATATCATTATAGTCATCTGCCGGAACAGCCTGGACATCAAAAAAATTACCGCTATTGTATAGTTTAATATGCGGGGTAGCAGGAAGTTGATTTAATGCCCATTCAATCTGTTTCGGTATAGTTCCTGAAGGTACTTTTTCATCCGTGGTGTTCTTCCAAAGATCACACATGAGACAGGAAAAGGGGCACTCCTTGTTGCTGAGAAAAATGGTTGTTATATCTTCGATTTTGCCGGAAAATGTACGTTCTTTTTCAACATTATTAGCATATGGCCTGTAAAGATCGATCTTATTTTTATCTCCCCGCTGAGCACGGATCCAAACATCATTCAGTTTGTGGGCGATTTTATTATTCATTTCTCAGGTCCTTGTTTTCATCATTTAATTGACCTCTATAAAGTCCATATTAAAGATCCTGATATCAACCAGTTTGTGAAAATCTCTATTGCACATCTTACGGATCCTATTACTATCGGGGTTACAGATCTTTTCTCGTCAAATTAACAGACCCTATAAACACATAGTTCAGAAATACTCTTATTAACAAACCATTCAGGAAAGTCTTATCCATATAATGCCTGGAAAGTGCGTCGATATGCCATTTCAGACTCAGGAAATTGCTTTTCAAATGTAGATCGCTCCACTGCGCCATGCTGAAACCTGCGCTTAGGGAATACAGACATATCCGAACCCGTGAGGGCTTTAACACCGCTTGAAACGATTTTCCCCTTTAATTCATAAAGTTTTTCATGATCCCAATCCGTCATTTTTATATAAGGGAAGCTTTCCGCCACTTCAATAACATTTGGCAGGGTATAAGGGCTGAAGCTATCGAAATGAAGCACTTCAGCAGGCGCATAAGTCCTGGTATAACCGCGACTCAAGCCACCGGAATATGTTAAGGAGTGTTTCATCGAATGTACGCCCCAGCCTTCCTGGTATAACATTAGGTTATTCAATACACTTCTTATTGTTAATTCCGGATTTTCCTCGATGGGATAATCTTTCAGGTTTTCATCACCACCATCTCCATCGATAATATATTTCCAATCCGGGTACTTGTTTCGTATGACTTTTAATAATGCGAAATTCATTGTGGCTGATTGTATATCAAGGGGTTTGTAATCCTCGGTGACTTTTATAGTCTCTTTCCAGTCAATATCGGCCTCACTTACTTCAATTGGTTCCAGGAACATTTCCAGACCCAATTTTCTCAAAAACGTATGCGCCTGGTCAAGATCTTCCCCTTTCCCATCAACAGATAAGGTAAAGGCTTTCAGTCTCGATGGACTCTCACCTAATTCTCTTAAGGCATGATAAGTTAATAAGAATACAGATCCGCTATCTATTCCTGCAGAAAAAGTGACTCCGATCGGACCTGTTTTAGCCCTGTTTTTTAACCATTTTTTTATTTCTTCATATAAAACAGACATGTATATTTTCCCCAAGACCCCTGGTTCTGTTTCCTGCAAACTATTTCTTTCAGGACAGAAAAACCTTTCATAGACCGGATTCGGATCAGGGCATCCTAACAATTCTATCTTGGTAATATAATGTGCCGGAGCCATCCTGGTGTAGGAAGGATGAAACTGGTCATCCAGCCCTTCTTTTTTCAAATAATTGAAAATAGTGTCAATCCGGTCTGCAATTATCAGGCAGGGACCATCGATCAGTTTAGCTATAAAATATCGCAGGGGCTTTCCAATTGACCTGGCAAGGTGTATGGTCTTCCCATCAACAGAAACCAGGGCGAATTGGCCATCTATTTTTCGAACAGCCTCTCTGTCACCGGATCTTACAATCTCTTTGGCCTCTTCCACGGTCATGTTATAGATAATATTCTTCGCTGGATCTGTGAGGTCAACAACACTTTCAATATACTTGTGATTCATTTTAAGTTTCTTTTTTGTTAATCCAATCAGTACGATTCAGTATTAACTAAATCTATCTTCAGGTACCAAATTTAAACAATAAATTAAATAATGCAGGAGATGAAAGACTTAGTTTAAACCTTCACCCTGTATGATGGTGATATATCGATTGATATCAATATCTTTATAAGTTTCCTCTGAACTATCAGGCCATCGAATATGAAGTTTTCTAATTGTGTCTTCATTCCCCATACCAAATAAAATTCTGGGATCATTATAGGATAAATAACTTGTTGCCCACTGGTTGATCTTAACCTGTACTTTATCTTGAGTATACAAAGTAACAGTTGCTCCTATTGCAGAAGCAGGTCCATTATTCCCTTTTAAAGTTATTCCTAGCCAGTTGTTTGTATTCCCAATATCGTTTCTCAATAAAACAGGTGAAGCTTTCAGGTCAATGTGTGAGACAACAATGTCCAGGTCGCCGTCATTATCAAAGTCCCATGTCGCTGCAGCTCGTCCAGAGCGTTTTGTGTTAAAATAAGGATGTAATTTTGCTCCCGCATCCTTGAAATTTCCTTTTCCGTCATTATCCAGCAGCAGAGGTTTTTGAAGAATCAACTCTTCCGCCGTGCCATTTGTAGTAAAGATGTCTATATCTCCGTCATTATTGTAATCGAACATGGCAGCGGCCCACTGTCCTTTTCCAGAGAAATTATGAGCAACCCCGGATTGTCGGGTCACATCCTCAAACACACCATCCCCCAGATTTCTATACATTGCACCGTACTTCAGATCAGTCACCAATAAGTCAATCGCTCCATCACCATCTATATCTCCTATGCTACCATGCATGGATCCGGTCGGAGAGCCCTCATCATTGGCAGCAACCCCGGCAGCAACAGCAATTTCTGTAAATTTCAGATCCCCGTCATTACGAAACAGAAAATTCAACTGGTGGTCATTCCCCTGGAACATATCAAGATCCCCGTCATCGTCATAATCGTAGACGGTGAGACCCATGCATTTTGAATCCGGGTAGAGCATATTCAGATCTGCTGTCACTTCCCTGAAAGTGCCATCCGGTTGTTGCATGTACATCATGGAGGCCTGTCCTTTGTATTCAGAAGGATGTGGCATCATATCCGGGGTAGTTGGAGAAACATATTCAGGATTAAATGCCAGGAAATTTCCGACCATCATATCTACTCTTTTGTCATTGTTATAGTCCCAGAATGCAACTCCAACACTCCATTTTGTAAAACCATTTAACATATCTGGTCCTTTGAGGCCTATTTGACCTGCTATATCTGTAAAGGTGCCATCCCCATTATTTCTATAAAAAACGTTCTGGCCATAATTCAGCAGGTAAATGTCGGTATCCCCATCCCCATCGTAATCAAGAGCACCTGCAGCCATACTCCAATGCCTGTCATCCACCCCTGCTGATTCAGCCACTTCTGTAAAAGTTCCATTGCCATTGTTTCGATAGAGGTGGTTTGGTGTGTTTTCAAATACTCTGCCTTCCTCATCACTGATTCCTTCAAGATAAGTTCCATTAAGCATATAAAGGTCCATCCAGCTATCCCCGTTATAATCAAGAATGGTCACCCCGGATCCACTGCTCTCAAGTATATTTTCATAGGTATAATCTCCGAAATTGTATTTGAATGTTATGCCTGATTCTTCGGTGACATCCGTAAATGCCTGGGGAATTGACTGAGTTGCGCCCATTGTGCACAATGAGATTACAAGCACAAAACATATACTTATCTTTAAATTCATCTTCCTTCGTACAAATTCAATTTATTACTTCTTTATTTTATGTATCTCGTACGTTTCTACAACCTCCGGTAATCTGAACTGACGTGCCCTCTGCGACAAATACGTACAGCCGTAATAAAATTCCTGCTTTCTCCTGGAACCATCCTGAAAAACCAATTCGGCATATATATCATTGGGATTTAGTTCGATTATTTTTCCACTATACTTCGAGGTAAAGGCTTTTAAGCTGTCCTGGTTTTGTGTAACGAGGAAAAGATTTTGGCCATTGGATAATGGCATATCTACTATGGCTTTGGCATCGCCGGGTACAAGGAATCCTGAATTCGGGTATTCTGAGATCTCAAACTGTCCATTTCCCTTTCCAGCCAGAAATAATCCATTCAATGCATCCATTTTTCCCCAGAATGGATTATTACCATAAAAATTACCTACAATGAGTACATCCAGATGCTGATCCTGATTGAAATCGCCAGGTAACATGCCGAAAACTGGAGCAAATTGAATTTTCGAATGCAAGGGCGTCAATTTGAAATTACCATTACCTAGATTTTCTATGTATGAGCTTTCCAGATAATTCGCCCTCAGAATTTTAGCGTTTATTAATTCTTCTTCAGAAAATAAGGAATCAATAGTAGCATCGCTATAGGCTTTAAAGTTTGGAAACCTTTTTTTCATCAAATCAATCTGCTTATTCAGGTCATTTCTAAAATGAATTGGAAAATTCTTTCGTGAAGCATCGATGTCTTTAGCGAAACCAGCCAGTACCACATCAGTGCGCCCATTGTTATCAAAATCCGAGGCATAGGCTGTTATTGGCTCATCGATTTTAGCTTTATAATAGGAATTTAATCCATGATTACCGGCTAAATAATCAATATCGCCATCGTTATCAAAATCACCACCTGCCAGGCTGTTCCACCATCCTGAAAGATCTTCCAGTCCTGAACCCTCTGTAATATCTAAAAGATGATCGCCCTTGTTTTCTAAAATGATAATCGGCATCCATTCAGCGGCTAAAATCAAATCAATATTTGAGTCATTGTTGAAATCGGTCCATAAAGCATCTTTTACTAAAATGCTCTCCAATAATAAAGGACAATAGAATTTCGTAATATCTGTAAACTGGGGCTTATTGATTTCTGAATCATTTCTAAGGATATAGCTTTGTGACGAAAATGGATATTGCCCTGGCAAAGCTCCTCCACCAATGAACAGATCGATATCTCCGTCTTTGTCAATGTCGGCGCCTTTCACGCATGTGCCCGGATTAACATGACCGGGCAATATATTATGCGATGGGGTAAAAGTACCCTCACCATCGTTGAGATAAACCCTGTCTTTATAAGTTGGTGAATTGATCTCCTGTTCTACGCTTCCGCTGACAACCACCAGATCGATATCACCATCACCCTCTATATCGAAAAGTATTGAACCCTGGTCTTCAGACCAGACAGCATCATCATCATTAAGCTTTTCCCCGGAAAATTTTCCATTCTTCTGTAAATAGAAACTACCGGGATATTTTTTTGAACCACCCACAAAAAAATCAAGCTCCCCATTTTTGTCGAAATCAGCCACTGATAGAGATGGGCCATACTGTGAATGCTGAAACGGGAGTGTAGGCTGGAAATAAAAATCATTAAATGGATCTTCTTTATGAAGATAATCTATGCCTATATTTTCAATAACCGGATTGAAAATAAGTCCCACTGAATCTAACTTCACCTTATTCAATCCACTGGTAAATGTACTTTTGAACTGATCATCACTTATTTCAATGATCTGATCAGCAGGGATATGGTACTTTTGCAAAATCCTTCCATCAGGTGAAGTAATATGCAGGGAATCTAATACATCATTAGTCCCGAGACCAATATGGATTACCGGATCTACTGAAGATAAAAAACCATGGTATGTGGAATGGTCGGAGTAGATGGATTGTCCATTATTAAAAGCAGTCACGATATACCCAAGGCCAATCCCTGAATGCATTTTTGTATTTAGTTTAATCCTCAAATAATGATTATCGTTCATAGCATCATGCCCTGAATAAAGCCTGTTCTCATATAAAGAGGCTGGTTCGTTGATATTATTGCATACGATATCCAGGTCGCCATCATTATCCAGGTCTACATAAGCGGCTCCATTCGAATAGGAGGGCAGGTCAAAACCCCATTCTGCCGATTTATCGACAAATGAATATTCTCCTGTATTCTTAAATATGTAATTATGGATATGTCTAACAGGGATATTTTCAAGTTCTTCTTCCATACTTAAACGCATTCCCCTTCGGCTTCCGGAAGTGGCATAATCCAGATCAGTAACATCCCGAGGATATCCATTGCTGATAAACAAATCGCGAAAGCCATCGTTATCGAAATCCGCCAGTAATGCTGACCAGCTCCAATCTGTGGCGAACGCGTTTGAGAACAATCCAATTTCGCTGAAAAGATGATTCCCAAAAGCATCGGGTCCGATGTTCAGCTGAAGAACATTACGCTTATACTGATCGTGATATCCATATTTTTTATTGTCACTGTTATTACTGAACCTGGATCCTGCATACATTTGTTTTAGTCTCTGGTTATCATCAGGCAGCATATCCAATGTATATATATCTGGAAGGGCATCATTGTTTACGTCTGCAATATCATGCCCCATGGCTGAGTGGCCAATATGTTTTGTATATTCTGAAATTCTTTCAGAAAATGTACCCTCCTGATTGTTTATGTACAGGAGGTCTGTGCTCAGATAGTCATTTGTTATATATACATCCTTCCATCCATCCTGATTTATGTCAATAATACTGATCCCCAAGCCATATCCTTCATATCGAATTCCTGCCTGCTCGGTATAATTCTCAAAAGTTCCATCTCCCTTGTTTCTATAGAACCGGTCATTTGTTATGGAAGAGCCATCTACCTTCCTTGGCCTGTATTTATTAGGAAAATCAGTATCTAAAACGTTCGTCAATACGTATAAATCAAGATCCCCATCCTTGTCATAGTCGAAGAACGCAGCATTGGAGGAATAGCCATCGTCATCGATTTGCATATCCGAAGCTTTCTCGGTAAAAGTTGGAATGCCTTCTATATTTGGGCCATTATTTAGGAACATCATATTCCTTCGCAATTCAGGAACAGAACTGTATGATGCACAAACGTATATGTCCTGCCAGCCATCATTATTGATATCCACCACGGCCACGCCTGTACTCCATTTTTCGGATGCCTCAATACCAGCAGACCTCGTAATATCTTCAAATCCAAGATCTCCCTTGTTCAGGTATAATCTGTTGGCAACCATACTTCCACAGAAAAACAAGTCCTGAAATCCATCATTATTAAAGTCTCCTATGCCAACCCCTGCTCCATTATATAGATATTCATATGAAATAATATTGAAATATTCGTCTTCAAGTATTTCGTTGACAAATCCTATTCCTGTATTTTCCGGAGGGAGCAGATCAAATAGCTTATCTGACTTTTCAGCGCATCCCGATATAAGTAAGATGCTGATCAGAATGAGTGTAAATTTTGCCCTGACTTGACTAACCTTCAATGAAACAGTATGCCTATAAACAATCATAAATTGAAAAACCGACAATGATCAACGGAATCATAAATAATGTGGATCAAAGCTATACATAAATTCAAAAGATTGTATTCGAAATTTGCTAATTCCTCAGCTTTTGGAGTCTGTTGAATTCGCTTCTGGACCGGCTTACACAATCTTCAATAGCCATCCCTGAAAAATAATTGCCTGTTAAGAGAAGTTTTTTACCCTCTAAGAGTTTCTCAATTTCCTTAATGATCGATTCGTGTCCGAGCTTGAAAGAGGGAACTGTGTTTTGAATGTAAAAAGTGTTTTTTATATTTTCTTTTGAGATGCCCAATACTCTACAGATAAATTCTGTTTTGGCCGGATTATCGAGTTTGTCTGGCTTAAAATGAAATACAAATCCCCTGTATTTTTCGTCCTCAACGACATCTCTGGAAACTACAGAATAAAAATCTTCATTTATCCCGATTATTCCTGCTACCTCCTTAATATTCACATCTTTTTTTTCAATTGTTATACCAACTGAATCAGTATAAACGTAGTCTATTTTACTGATTTCCTGAGATATTTCAGGTAATAGGGACCTGGTAAGTTCAGCAGTTGCGTTAACAGGAGCGGCAAGGGCCAGATATTCAGCTTCATAGATATCCTGATCCTCCGATATTATTTGATAAGAATCACCCTTCATCGCAATTGAAGGAACATTTGCCCCTGTTATTACATCAATACCTGGCATTTTCGAGATGGCTTCGATGATAGATTTTATTCCCTGTCTGAACGTAAAACTTTTAAGAATATCTTTCCTCCGATTTCTCTTTTTAAACAGAACATCAGCGGGAAAATCATTAGTGGGTTGGGAAGGCACCGCATTGAACATATACTGGAAGAATTTATGATAATTCCTTTTGCCTACAATCCTTGAGTAATAGGATTCTACAGTCTGATGATCCTTTTTTATTTTAAATAGAGAAGGCAGGGAAAAAAGCATTTCCGGGATGCTGAATTGACCTATTATCGAACTTATCTTTCCATCATTAAAAGCTTTGTATGGTACTTTCTTTCTTTTAATGATATCATCTGCAAGACCACATCCCTCTACCACATCGATAAGGTTTCCATATGAGTTATACATCGTATGCGCACCCATTTCAATCCAATAATTACCCGAATTCATAGTCGTGAAACTACCTCCCAGGCTATTGTTTTTTTCCAGTACCAGGACATTCATTTGATCCCTGGCGCAATAATAAGCAAGGCTCATGCCACTGATTCCAGATCCAACGATTACAATATCATATCTCTTATCCATTTTTCATTCTTCCTAATTATCATTCATTTCCTCGCAGTGTATTATCCGCTCGATCAATACAGATCATAAATTGCTCTTTCAAATTGCTCTGAAGTAATCTCCCGCACATTATAAGTTTCCATATATCTCTGATATTCATAATCTGATGGGAAGTATTCCTCCTCAGGATAGGGGTATTCAGACATTTCATGAAAGGGTAGAGGCTCAACAGTCTGGCCGTGGGCAGTATTCATATCACCATCCTTAACCCATCCCACACTATAAATCAGAAAATCCCTTTTCCATCCATTTTTAAGTTCAGGTAAAGGATCAACTTCAAATTCAATGGTCATCTCATCACCGGCATTAGCTATTACATACATGTTATCAGATTTTTCCAGTAAGGGGATAACATCGCCGTACCGTGTATATTTCCCTTCCAGATCCCTCCATTTAGGATCCTTTGAAACCTCATAATAATTAAACCAATGTGGTCCATAACGATTGTCTTTACGGTACATTTCAGAAAATCCCCTGTAATGCAGATCCGCAAAGATGGGATTCATCTGTGTAGAAACTATTGAATTGTCCTTAGTGTTCGGGGAGTGGAATATATAATCCCAGTATATCTGCATATTGGTTCGGATTCTTACCCTGTGATCATCGGTAGGAAATTTATTTGACAGGTCAACAATGATGATCTTATTTTTACCCATAGGGAAGCCAAGATTGTCAACCGCGGTGATCCACTGACCGTCAGTATTGATAACCTGAATATAGGGTGCAATCACTTTTGTTTTCTCAGATTGAGAAATAGCTATATTGATACTTGCATCGGTGGGGAATATCCAGCCGTCCATAAAAAGATATACATTATCCCTGTCAAGATCACTTCCCAGGTCAAGGATTACGTCTTTCATTTCGGTTAAACCTTGAAAAGCTCCAAGTTTAAAATTGGAGATGTATTCATCATCTTTTTTGTTAATATATGGTAAAAGATCATGGGCATTGTCATCATAGGCCTTTACGGGTAATGTCTGTTCTTTGACCGTAAATAATTCGAGGTCCGGGAATGGGGGAGGTGTAAATTTCTCATCAACGAATACTTCGATACTTTCCGGATGATCTACAGCGACCAGGTAAAGTTGGTCATAATACATGGTTTCCCATAGTTCTGAGGTAATCTGCAATGAATAAACATCCTCCTTAGGTTGAAGTAATTCTCCCGGTATCTTCAAATATTCGATTGAAGCATCTCCAAATGCATATTTTGTGTCTTCAGCCATAATTCCCATTGGCATGCCCAATGCGCTTCTCCACATCATATCCTTTATGAAGATATATTCGTGGCCATTCCAGGTATATAGAAAGGGGCAGGATCCCTTAAGTTCCTGTTCCTCGATAAGGTCCTGGTCACTGCGCGGAGTAAAAATATTCTGTGGAGTGCCATTTGTCCATAAAATCCTCACCACATCTGCGCCAGACCTGTCTCCTAACCCAAAGTGCATATCAGGTTGTGTTACAACTTTCATTTGATAGAGATCTCCAGCCCGAACTTCTACTTTTGAGCCAATGCCAAAGTGGTTGTTTTTACTACTGCCTGTCCTGACACCAACCAATTTCAATTTGAGATAATGATTGACGTTTCCCCCGTCGTTCCGGAGTAATCTAAGCTTGCCATCACTACCTGTCAGATAAATGTCCTGGTCTCCATCTTCATTAAAGTCACCCGGAATAATCCTGGAGGCACTTAAAATTTCATCAGGTAATAAATGCGAAACATCACTGAAAATATTCAGACTGTCATTATGGAAAAGGAAAATGCCTCTATTTTCCTGACTTTCAGGTATACCTGCTATAAGGATATCCTCAAAACCATCATTGTCAAAATCAAAGAAAACCATATCCTTAACTTGTACACTGGCTAATTTATTAAAAGTCGCCTGAGATCTGGAATCCTTTTCAAAGGTTCCGTTGCCTTTGTTTTTATACAAGTCGCATGAATTTGGATTCCCTGTCATCACGAGTAGGTCAAGGTACCCGTCATTATTATAGTCTCCTGCATCAGCGCTTACCGCATTCTTGTCATTTTCCAGGCCTGCCTTACCCGTTATATTTTCAAACCGGCCCTGGCGCATATTATTCATCAGGCTGTAAGGCCCATTTTTGTTGGCAAGGAATAGATCTATATCGCCATCATCATCAAAATCTCCAAAACATGCATCAAGGGTATTTTTCCCATCTTCGGTAATTCCAGAAGTAGTAGCCACATTTACAAAAGATCCATCTCCATTATTTCTTAGCAATGAATTTGATTCCGGATTGGCAAGAAATATGTCAAGATCACCTTCATGGTCGAAATCGAAAAATAATGCCATATTTCCCTCCTCTGAATCGTAAACAGAAGCATCGCCTCCCATGTCTTCAAATTCATTTTCCCCATCATTTCGATACAACTTATTTTGTGAATTCGTGATAAGGTATAAATCGAGAAAACCATCATTATCATAATCTCCGAAAATGGCATGCCGGTCCGCTTCCGAATGATCGATGCCAGAATCCTCTGCGACATCGGAATATGAACCCATTTCATTTATGAAAAGAAAATGTTCAGGATTGGAATAATCATTCTCATGTCTGCCAAAATAAATGTCAAGATCACCATCGCCATCATAATCGCTTATGGCAAGGCTTGTCTGATAAATATTGCCGATCGAGGTAGTATTGATCTGGTCTAGGCCAACTGTAGAGGTAACATCGGTAAATTTAATGGCATCAAGAACATCCTCTCCTTCGAACCAGAAAGCACCTGTTGATTCACCCATGGTAATAAGTGGAAATCCGATCAGTTCACCACCCGGTCCCTTGAGTTCCTGTATCCCGGCCTGGTAAGGACTGGATACTTTAAAGAAGTTATGAAATATCTTAACAGGAGTATATGCAGCTACTGCATTTCCTTCTCTAAGAAGTTCAACAGTCTGATCATAGTATTCCCTGGCTTCTTCCGGGAAGTCGGGGAATATCCCGATAAGGTCTTCCAACTGGGCAATCGCCTCATCTAATTCTTCAGTCTGTATTAAAACTTCAATGTATAATAACCGTGCAACAAGGTTTTCAGGGACCTCAACTGCTAATACAGATAAATACTCCTTTCTTTGGGATACTGATTCAGGCTCCCTTGATTTTCCATAAAATTCAGAAAGTGCATATAAGGTTTTAGGATGATTTGGATTTGTTTTGCTTATTTCTTTCAATACCTGAATGGATTGTTCAGGCTGATCACTCAATTCATATACTTTAGCAAGGATAAGGCCTATATCAGGATCCCCAGGTTGTAATTCAATAGCATTTTTTAAATTTTCCTCCGCTTCATTATATTTTCCCATCCGCAGATAAACCAGACCAAGGTTTGCATGTCCAAGTGCCTCATCAGGAGCAAGATCGATGAGCTTCAGGAATTCAGCTTCTGCCTCATTAAGTTTGTTTTCTTCCAGGTAAGCCAATCCTAAGGTCCTGCTGGAAAGAATATCTCTGGAAGTTTGCTTGTCTATCGTTTTTTTTGAATCGCAAGCGACGGTCAATAAACTAAATAAAAATAAAATGGATAAAAGTGTACGCCAATTCATGTATAATCCTGTGATCATATTAAAAATATAAACATTCAAAGGTATCCAGAATCTGAAAATTTTTCATAATAAATGCATAGTATAATCCGCGCGTCTATAAACCTGGCCTAATTGTCACAGATGCTTCTTCTAGAGACCGAATATTTCAAAATCTTCCAACAAACCATAATCCAATTGATGGTAGGTATTCCCCGGAGGTTGATGATCCGGTGCAAAGAAAAAACTCCAGGGTGTTACATGCCCATAAGCAGGATTGTTATGATGCGGGCCAAGCAGGTTCTTCAGACTGCCTGTTACTTTAACCTCAACCTCATTCCTGCCTTCCTTTATCCATTTACTAATTTCAAGCTCGTATGGTTTCCAGCCAATTATTCCAGCACTTTCTCCATTGATAAACACCTCGGCAACGGTACCGCTCCATTTGTTCAATTTTACTTTATAAACACTATTTTTACTGCTTGCATTGAAGGTTTTTACATATGATAGTGAACCTGCATAAAACGGCAACTCCTGATCTTTCCAGCTTCCAATTTCTAATTCAAGTGGCGGGGTAATCGTCCATCCTGGATTAGCGGATCTAACCCCAAAATCACCGGTCAGGTAAACAGGTTCCAGTTCTGCATGTATGTCCATAGGATCAGCCTGAATTGTAATGACATTTCTTCCTGGTTTAAGGTGTTTTGAAACTTCAAACACGCCAAAACTATTATCCAACCACCATTCATCCTCTACAGCATCAACCTGAATTCCGTTACAGGAAACAGTATACAGATGAGGCCATTCAATCACGGCTTTAGTGTTCTCTGGAACGTAGTTTTCCTCAATAATGAATGGGAAATGGGCTGTAAATCCCGAACCAGGTTCAAAATTGTTCTTATCCAGGATCCTCGTTCGATATTGAACGGCATTACTCCAGGGATTGTAATTGAATCCATAGATCTCCTTCAGGTGAAATTCAAATATTTTTTCCGCTGCATTGTAGAAATATTCGTCTTTGTAAATCCTGCCATCTAGTTCAAGATCACAATAATCCAGGGTCATCATGTTCTGATCATTTATTTTTACTTTTGTTTCCGAAGCTTTAGCCCTGGATGCAATTGTCCAATCATTACGGATCTTTTCCTCTGCTTTAATGGATTTATTTGATGTGAACAATAATCTGGAGCCTCCCGGGGGTAATTGATCTTTCAGTATTAAATGGTCATTTTTAGTTTCAGCCGGGTAATGCCAGTAATCACCAGAAAATGGATCCAATGACACAGCAGCTTTCCCTTTTATTTCGATTTCGAAACTTCCTGTTTCCAGAGAGTCAAAATTTGCAAAGAATATTAGCTGGCCGTCTGCAAATTGCCTTCTTTGATGGAATATTCTTCCTTCCCAGGCTAATGGATCAACAGGCTTAAATGAAGGATCTCTAAAGTATTTTTCAATCAGATCCTGATCTAATGATTCCTTTATAATCCATTGTTCTTTATACTTTTTGATTAGGTTTGGTATGCTTTTGCTTGTGTTCCCATCCAGGTGTTGAGGAATCCCTGCAAATGACAGGACCCTGCCTCCATCTTGCAAATATTGTGTAATCAGGTCGAACATGTAGGGTTCGAAATTCTCAAATCCCGGAGGCAGCACAAGCAGGTCGTATGCACGTTCACCTACAATAAATTTTGAATTAGATACCCTGCCATGATCTTTAATGATTCTTTCAGATCCAAGATCATATTCAAGCTGGTTCTTCTCGAGGGTAATTAATAAGGATTTAAACGAATTAGCATATTTATTTATAATCCCTTCAGCGCCTAAATAACCCCTGTCCTGAGATGGTGAGAAATACATCCAGGTAGTTGAAGTTGGTTCCAGTACCAGCACATTGTTAATTTGTTTGCCGGAGGATAGGGCCTGTGACAAACGTTCAAAATATCCATTTAAAGGTTTGTAGTTATCCCACCAGGGTGCATGGTACGACATGGATTGTGGGAAATCTCTCTTCCTGGCCCCCTTTATGGTCATGTAGGATAAATGCTGATTCATTAAATTCACACCGAGGGCATATTCCCAGTCTCCTAACCGCTTCATGTCTTCAAAGGTCAATTCCCAACCAGATCCTCCATAAGTTTCTGACAATGCCCTTTCTTTACCAAGCTGGTTAACCACACTGCTTAATTCCTTAACGGCCCGTACATTCCCGAACTGATCGGGCCTTCTACCTTCATTATTAAAAAGCATATCAATACCAGGATACTGGTGCCAGGCATACATGGCCATATTATCTCCTCCGTGTTTAGGATTCGGCCATCCATGCTCCCAGTAATGCCCAGTCCATAATAGTTTTTTCTCTTCTGTATATTTATACCATGGAACAGCCCACCTATCTATAAACATATCCAGCAATAGGGCATAGTAATCATGCCTTACATTCTTCCAGTCGCCTATTTCTTCATACAAACTCGGCAGGTAATTCTCGAGCTGATATCCGTATTTTTCTTTGAACTTATTAAAAAGAACAGGTGTGAAACGGATCACATAATCATCGTCTCCACGTGTATTTATATTTGGCTCGTCCGTAAAAATTCCTGGAACTGTAGTGCCAAGATCATCTCCCAGATATTCTTCATAGCCTTGCATCGTGGTTTTAATAAATCTTTCAGTGATGCCGTATGCGAGAAGGTCAACATAGGATAACCCGCCGAACCACGCTTCTTTTTCAGGGTAATACCATTTATCAAACGCATAATATTCGCCGGGCTGATTGAGGTATCTTTTTGTTCCTCCACTTATGTTTGCAAAGTAATTATTGATCTTCTTGATTACCATAAAATATTTATCCGTATCAGCTGCCTGAAGAATATTTAATTTGCTTAGTTTCAATCCGGCTACAGGGTCAAAAGAAGGCGGCATTACTGAAATAACATGTCCACCTGCAAATCCACTGGGAAACGAATTCTCATCATATAACCAGATCTTCATGTCCAGTTCCTTCCCTTTATCCACAGCATATTTAACCAGTTCGAACCATTCTTCCGACAAATATTCGGTGATTAATCCCGGACGTGGATGAATAAATACCTGAGAAATGCCTTTTTTTTTAAAATCCGGCAGCTGCTGGTCTATTTTTATCTTGGTTACCTCATCATTCCAAACCCAGAAGGGAGCAGTCGAATACTCAACAGGCGGGTTTTTGAAATCTTTGATCAGGGTTTTGAAATCATCCGTGACCTTAATGTTTCCTTTATCCCTAAAGCTGTAATCACAGTTGGCAAAGGTCAGTATAAGTAAAAAGCTTATATAGTTGAATAAAAAGTTATATCTTCTCATGATCAGAAGTTGATGTTTTAAAAAAATCTACTTTAACAATTACTATTCAAGAATAATTATTCCTTATAGCTTATTGACACGCCTGAAGAACTGGATCTATCGATGGTAGTTTTCATGTCGGGCTGACTTTCAACATAATCCAGAAAATCTTTAATGCCTGACATTCGGTTGCTTACGTTATGAGCCGTAAAACAACCCCCGGATTTAAGTTTAGGATATACTGCAATAAAGTAATTTTTATACCAATCTTTATCGGCATCGCTGAAAACAAAATCAAAAGGTCCCTCAAGTTCAGGTACCAGTTCATGCGCATCGGCCAACCTTGCATCGATATAATCTGACAGCCCGGCTTTTTTAAAATTTTCAAGCGCTTCTTTATGCCTGGATTCAGAAATGTCAATTGTTATTAATTTACCTCCAGTTTTACTTAAAGCCCAGGCAATCCAGATCCCGGAATGCCCAGTCGAAGTGCCAATTTCAAGAGCCTGCGTATAATTGTTCTTTACGATTAAATCATACAACAATTTGCCATCAGAAACAGGTACGTTCATATCTCGCCAGGCTCCCTGGCTGTCTTTCAGGAAAGCCTCCACCTTTTTATCCAGTTCTGAGTTTGAGGAATTATCATTCTGGGCATAGCATGATGAAATTATGAATATCCCAAGGAGCGGTATTAATATTGTTTTGATCTTTTTTTTCATAATGCAGTTTCAGTATAGATTAACTATAAAGTAAATAAGAAAGTGTGAAAAGTAATGCAATTTAATATGAAATCTGCTTTATAAATATAAGAAATATGAAATTAGAAGCACCAATAATAGAAAGCATTAAATATCATGAATCGAAGATATAAACTCTCTTAGTTTATAAAGCAGCCCGGACTGATTCCTTAATACCCTCAGAATAGGATGTGGGCTTGAAATTAAATTCCCTCTCAAATTGGGAACTATCAAATATATAATCCCTGTCGTATTGGTAAAGCATTTCATACAGTTCACCTATAACCGGTGTAAACAGTCCAAATATCCGGATCATCCACTTTCTTAAAACCATATATTTAGGATCAGCTTTAAATTCTCTGGCATATGCTGTAATCCACTCCTTGCCAGACATAGGATCCTTCATGGTTGGAAGGTGCCAGACCTGGTTATAGGCTTTTTCCGTATTACCAAGCATTGCAGTTGCTTTACCTGCGTCAGGGGTATACGTATATGAGTGTTTGAATTGATCTGAACAAAAGACCTGTGGTCTTTTTCCTTTTTTAAGGTTTTGAATTATCAGACCTTCTGGGATACTATTTTTTACATTGGGACCATAGAAATCAGCTGCGCGGGCTATCAATGCATCGAGATTACCGGATTTAACTTCATTAAGTAGCATTTCAGCAATCTGTGCCCTGATCTCACCTTTTTTACTACAAGGATTAACTGGAGTTTCTTCTGTCATTATGCCATCCACCTTTCCATACATGTATACATTGTCAAAGAATACCAGTTTAGACTGATGCCTCTTACATGCTTCTATAACGTTTGACATTATCTTAGGCCATAGTTCGCGCCATACCTTGATTTCATATTTAAGTCCAACCACCAGGTATGTCACTTCAGATCCCTTAATAGCTTCCGACACCTGGTTTGGATCTGTAAGATCCGCTGAAAATGTTTCATCTGTATCATTTACCTTTTTTGGATTTCTGCTTACTATACGAATTCTATCTGTATAAGCTGTAAGATGTTTAGCCAATTCATCACCTATGACGCCACCGGCACCGAGTATTGTTTGCATGTTTTTGCTTTATTAAAATAGACCTGGCAGTTTAGATCTGCCAGGTTTTAAACGATATTATTGCTGAGGCATATAGGAATGATCAGGCATAAACATGCCCCTTTTTGTTTCCTGTTTTTGAACAAGAGGCATGGTCCTGCGCAGCAATTCCATTCTTTCCTCACCCAATTTGGCCATGGCGGCTTCTCCGGCTTCTGCATGTGCAGTTTCGCTTTCAGCCCAGGTATGGACAACAATTACAGGGCCATAATGACCGAAACCTGCAGAAAATAAAGAATAGCCATGTTCTACGCCTTTTGATTCATACAGTTGCTTCCATTCTTTCATAACTTCAGTCATAGCTTCCTGATCTGTATCGTCGTAATATAGGTACATCCATTCCCTGTAATTATTTCCCTCTTCCTGGGAACCTTCCGTTTTATATGACAGTGAAGGGTGATGTACCGCAACAAAGTTCCTGTGTTCGTGATAGGTACCATTGTATTTTGAAAACAGTGCTGTTGCTTCCTCTTCGCCCATCTTATCGAAAAGTTCTTTCATGGGATTATCATCCAGCACAGCATGATTCGGGATGGGTCTGGTAAACCACCATGTATTGTCATCTAACCAGAATGTACTGAACCCCATTGTGGCTACATTATTATCTTCCATAGCCTGTTTTAATGCACTTACAGTTTCCATATATTTAAAACTTTGGGCAGGAATTACTAAATCCTCGTGGATCAGATACAACTGTGTGTCACTATCCTGGGCAGTGGCCAGGTTCAAAGAAAATGCCAAAATAATGGCGGTTGCAAGAATAGTTCTTGGTCTCATAAGATTAAGGGTTTTTGTGTGAATTTTGGTTATTATAATCTTTGAAAGTAAAGGATTATTTTCGGATTTCCAAATGTATATTTTGAGAAATGGGATTCAGGCCAGGATTAGGTTAATCCCTGCTTTACAAAAATCCTCGATAAATTCTTCACCAATACTTGTGTCTGTGGCAACATGCTGAATATCAGATGGATAACATATCCTCGTCAATTCGGTTTTTCCGAATTTACTTGAATCTGTAACAATGAATACCTCTCTGGATTTTTCGATAATGTAACTTGATATTTCTGAACGGAACAAGTCACGTAAGGTAAATCCGGATTCTTCTGTATACCCATCTATTCCAATGAAGGCTTTGCTATAATTGATCTGATCAATGCAGACTTTTGTGATCTTCCCTACTAGTGTTTCGCTCTGGTGTTGATAAAGCCCCCCCAATAAGATGACATTGGCATCCGCATTCTTTCTGAATTGCCGGGCTATATACACATTAGTGGTAATAATCCTTACATTTGGCTTTTTGGCAATTTCACGTGCCAGGAGTGCATTGATCGATCCGGATTCTATAAGGATGGTTTCCCCTTCGTTAACATAATCAGCTACTTTCCGGGCGATTTTCAGTTTTTTTTCATAGTTGACGCCCAGTCTGTTTGACAGGTCATCTGCATCTCTAAGAACAGCTCCTCCATGGATTCGTCTTAAAAGTCCTTCAGATTCCATAAAGTTTAGATCCTGACGAATTGTGACGGAAGAAACGTTCAACAGATTTGCAAGTTCATTCACAGAAACCTGATCATTGCGACCAAGCAGGTTTAGAATACTATTTTGCCTTTCATTTAACATTATTCCAGTGGTAAAGATGATGCACCAATTACGCCTGCATCGGGACCGATCTTGCTTACAACAATTTCAAGGGGGTCAAAGATCATGTCACGGGCATATTCATAGAACGTCTTTTTAATCTTCTCCAGATAAATATCACCCCAGCTTAACAATCCCCCGCCTAAAACTATTATAGGTGGATTAAATACCTGGAAAATATTATACAAACCCAATCCCAGGTAAAATCCGCTAT
This sequence comes from uncultured Roseivirgaceae bacterium, assembly GCA_964389805.1. Taxonomy (GTDB): domain Bacteria; phylum Bacteroidota; class Bacteroidia; order Cytophagales; family Cyclobacteriaceae; genus JAGTVG01. Next base: position 47,123 of record CAYMFU010000068.1, read on the forward strand.
CGAGGATAATCTCCTTCGATACAGGATCTCCATGGTCAAACCCTTCTTTTATGAATTTGCCGTCGATTGTTGAATAATCGAAATCTGCTGGCAACTCCATCCTGGTTTCTTTTCCTTCTTCTATTTTCTGTTTGAATAAATGGGGAAGGGCCATTCCACATGCACAGGACATCAGACATCCTTTGTTGCCACATGTACAAAGCAAATCTTTGTCCGGATTAACAATAGTATGTCCGAATTCACCTGCAGTACCGGTCAAGCCTCTGTATAGCTTGTGGTTTATAATGATACCAGCCCCGATACCTGTACTGATCGTGAGAAAGATCATACTATTGAAACCTTTGCCAGCTCCAAAATTGAACTCCCCAAACGCTTGAGCATTGGCATCATTATCCAGGATTACCGGTATTTTAAAATTGGATTGTACAGCATCACGTAAAGGATAGTTTTTAAATCCTTTAAGGTTAGAAGTGGTGATCATAACACCATCCCTGAATCGTAAATGTCCGGCACATCCCATGCCGATTCCCATTACATCTTCTTCTTCAAGAAGGTTTCTCTGGAACAGGGTTTTAATATTTAAAGCAACCTGCTCGACAAATATATCTTCAGGTTTATCGATATGATCATATACCACCGATTTGTCAATAATATTTCCATCATGGTCAACCAGTGCTGTAGATAACTTTGTTCCCCCTATATCTACACCACAAAGGACTTTCTTCATAATTTTTATTTATAAAAAATGCTCTGTCCGCGCAATAATATCGTTTTGCGTGTCTGGAGACAATGTAGTAAAAAATGCGGAATATCCTGCTACCCTGACGATTAGATCCCTGTATTTTTCAGGATCTTTTTGTGCTGCCAGTAGAGTTTCCAGCGATACAATATTATACTGAACATGCCAACCTTTCAAATCAGCAAAAAATGTCCGAATTATAGAAACAAGCTTCTTTTTGTCAGTTTCGTTTTTAATGGATGCCGGAGATAGTTTCTGATTTAATAGTACCCCACCCATAATACGGTCGGTAGGTAACTTCGATACGGACTTAAATACAGCTGTAGGCCCCAATGTATCTGTTCCAGAGGTAGGGGAGCTGCCTTCAGCAACAGGTGTAAAGGCCTTTCGACCATCAGGTGTGGCAGGAACTACAGAACCTGAAGGTACATTCGCCGATATACTGGATGTCCCGGCATAATAATGACATCCAATTGGTCCTCTGCCAAATCGGGTTGTATGGTAATTGCCTAACTCATCAATGAATTCCGAATAGGCATCCACCAGCAATTTATCTACATAGTCGTCGTCATTGCCATATTTGGGAGCATAATTTAATAACAATTGCTGGATCCGCTCAGCCTTTTTCCCAGTGAAGTCGTTTTCTATAGCTTCCAATAAGTCATTTTTGCTGATCCTTTCTTCCTCAAATACCAGCTTCTTAATGGCTGCCATTGCATTGCCCAGGTTAGCGATCCCCACTTGAAGGCCTGATATGAAATCGTATTTTGATCCACCTTCTTTGATGGTTTTTCCTCTTTCTATACAGCTATCAACAAAAGCAGAACACAAAATATCGGGGACATTTTCTTCCAGGGCCGTATCAACAGCAGCATCTATTTCCACGGTCTTTCTGGTATAATATTTAATTTGATGTTTCCAGGATGCATATAAATCTTCATATGAATTGAAATTCTTGAAATGTCCAATTCCCTTATTAAATGTTTTCCCAGTATAAGTATCCAATCCATTATACATGGAAGCCAGGAAGACGCGCATCAGATTGAGAAAACTCATGCCGGTACAGCGATAACCCCACTTCCCGGGTACTGCGATCTCGATGCAACCGATGGCGGAATAGTTATACGCATCTTCTTTATCGACACCCAGCTTGATCAATTCAGGAATAACTATTTCATCATTATTGAATGCAGGCATTCCAAATCCTTTTTCAATGACATGAAGACAACTCATCAAAAAAGTATCGCTGATATTTTTATGAAATCTTACAGATAAGTTAGGCTGTGTGAGTTTCATATTACCAACAGATTCAAGGATCAGAAAGCTTAAATCGTTAACCGCATCCTTGCCATCCGAAGTTTGTCCGCCTATCGTCACATTCTGATACAAAGGTCCGCCGGCAGAAAATCGGGTATGGGCCCAGGGGCGGATCTTATTGATAGAAAGTAATTTTATCCATGTGTTTTCCAGTAATTCCACAACCTCCCGTTCACTTGTTTTGCCACATAATATATCCTTGTTGTAATATGGGAAAAGGTATTGATCAAGCCTTCCCAGAGAAACAGAATGTCCATTACTTTCAATTTGCAGGACCAATTGAACAAAATAGGTCAGTTGCAGGGCCTGATAAAAGTTAACCGGTGGTTTCTCGGAGATGTGTTTGCAATTGTCAGCAATTGCATAAAGTTCATTCTCACGGTTAGGATCAGGTTCTTTACTGGCCATTTTAGTAGCCAGGTCAGCATAGCGCATGATGAAAGATGACATCGATTGGATCCCGACAGCCAGGGCCTCATAAAAATGAGCCTTTTTGATGCCTTCCTGCTTGTAGGCCTTAACCTTTTTGGAAAAATGAACAATTTCAGATTTATAACCGGAAAGACCAATTTCCAAAATCTTATAAAAATCTACCGCAATGTGTGCATCACCAGATGTTAAGTTCCCGGTTGCTTTGATAATGGCTGCATCATGAATATCTCTTAACTCCTGCGTCATTAAGGCACGTCCTTTATCGAAAAGGACTTTCCCTTTCCACCAGGCTGCAATTTCAATTAGTTCTTCTTTATGTTGTTCGGTTATATAAAATGCATCTCCTGGTCTTTTGTCCAGCTCATTCATTTCTTCAGGAAGCCAGTCAACAGCATATTCAGGAAAGATTGGGGCAGCGCGCAATTGTGAAGAATGATTTCCGACAATAAGTTCTCCATGATCAATAAATATGGTCATTTCCTTCAAAGTCTTCTCCAATGCCAGTGCCCTTTTGATAATGACAGGCTTATCTTCATTTTCTTTATAAACTGATGTATAAAACTTGGCTCGTTCCGTGCAAATGGAAGGTTTTACATTAAGTATTTTTTCTCTCAGGATCTGAATTCTTTTAGAGATCTTTTTGGTTTCTTGTAATTCAATCATTTTATCCTCCGATTTTGGCATTAAGTCCTTTTAAAGTAGCGAATTCCAGATATGGAGAGAGCTCTGTATCTGAAATTGATTTGTAGTTGCTATATGGATAATCCATACCAAGCATTTTGTATTTTTCTGATCCAAGCGTATGATATGGAATAAAATTTACTTCATTGACCGACCGCAATGAAGCAGCCATATTAATTATTTCCTTCATCTCCCTTAATGTATGGTTAAAACCCGGAATAACTGGAATTCTAATGATAATATTCTGGTCAAGTTTGTCCAGTTTTTTCAGATTGGTCATAACAAGGTCAAGCTCCCCATCTGTAAATTCCCGGAATTTCGATTTGTCGGTGTGTTTTAGATCTACCAGAAAACAATCGACTTTATCTAAACACCTTTCGATCTGTCTCCATGTAACATAAAGTGTAGTCTCAACAGATACATGGATCTTATTCTTTTTGAGCTCATCCAGAAAAAGAGAAATTGAACCATTTTGTGAGAGTGGCTCTCCTCCTGACAGGGTCACACCTCCACCGCTCTGATGGTAAAATGGCAGATCCTTTTCAATTTCTTCCAGTAAATCAGAGGAACTAAGATCATTTCCAACTACTGTTAATGCCTTTGCGGCACATATATCCCTTAAGGCCTCTTTGTTAATGAAAATTGATCGGTTAATGGATAGATTTTCTTCTTTGATCTTAAGGGCCGGTCTGCCAATCTCAACACAATCGCCAAAATTTTTACAATTTCTTTGATCATACATCAGGCTAAGGCCGTAGGTTTGACTTTCAGGATTTGAGCACCATTTACACCGCAGTGGACAACCTTTAAAAAATACGATGGTTCGAATGCCATCTCCATCATGAATTGAATATCGTTGAATATTAAATATCATGTATCTCAGAATTCTATACCAAAGATAAAAACTTTCGAATGAAAGTAAAAGATATTTCGAATGAAAGTTAATATAAGGTGAATCTTTTAAACTTTGACCGCCATTAACTGGCCATGGAAATTGCATATCAGGGGATTGATGGTAGATATGAATATCATGGGTTAGTCTCTATACAATATAAAGAAAATGAAAACACGCTTCCATTTCGAATTGAATAACAGGAATGAAAGCGTGTTCAAAGATTTATATGATACCTACCTTACATGAACACGGACATTATTGAACCAGGTAATAGATATTCGTCAGCCATTTTGAGGTATCCGGTTCATTGGAGGGATCGGTAATATATTCCTCAATTACTACTTCATTTAATACCAGTCCATTTTCTTTCATATAATCATCCATAACATAGTGGGCTTCTGCGCTTCCTGAATATGAGCCGTAGTATTTTATCTCAAGGGATTTTCCGCTTACTTCTACCACCTCAAATCCGTCAATATCCGCCTCTTGCGTAATTGGTATACCGGCGGCCATATCCGCCACATTGTTTTCCATATCCCAGGTATAAATCAAGCCGCTAGGAGCTCCGGCAAGAGGAAGTTCAAGTAATTGTATCTTCTGCATAATGGCCTGGAAATTCTTTGCATAGAATTTTTCTATGTTACTGAATTTAACAGATTCTCTCTTTAACACATAGAATTTAGGCTTTAGATCAACTTCATTAATAAAATAGCCTCTTTTTGTGTGATTGCTGACAAAAGATGCGACCTGGTTTTTCAGGCTTTCCAGACCTTTTTCATAATCTGATCCGATCATATCCTCCATACTCATAAAGAGACCCATAAGGTTCATAGGTCTGGCCAGGTTTCCATCCAGGCCCCACGTCACTTTAATTCCTTCAGGTGTATCATCGAACTCATAATATGCCAGGTCATGAGTTTCCCAGGGTGCTGTAAAATCAAGTTTCTGGTCTATCCGATCTTCAGTTAAAGCAACAGTTGTGAGTGAGCCAGTGCCAACAGAATCGTTGCCTGACCAGGAATATACTGCACCCACCTCACCGTCGGTTCCTGTGATCTCATAGGTCATATTGCGATCCAGTTTTGTCCATGGGCTCCATTTTATAAAGTTTTCAAATTTTGCGACCTGGCTGAAAACAATATTCCTTGGTGCATCTATTGTTACAGATCGTTCCACATTATATTTTGTGGGTAATGCCATAACCAGGATAATGGCAAGAACAACGACAATAGCCAGAATAATTCCGATTACTTTTAAGATTTTCATAGTGTTTCCTTATTATTGAATCTTCAAAGATTGAAAAAATGTTCCTGATAAGCAAGATATTTTTTAGTGTTATAATAATTGCTGTTTAGGCATCTTATTAGAAATAAATCCTGAAATTATGGTACTACTAAAAGAGTTTGGTTCTCAATTTAAATTTACTCCAACGAATTATTGAATATTACGTTTATCCATTTTAAAATGGTTTTAAATAACCTGCAAATATTTTTCAATTTAAATTTTTATAAATCATGATTAAAAAAATAAATCTCTCATTTTTAATAATTTTTATTTTGCTAACAGTGATATGGACTTCATGTGCAACTAATAAGGCATCAGGACCAAGCTATGTAGGAAAATGGAAGTATGAAGTTCCGGAAATGCCTGGAGGCGACAATACCGGAGTTCTGGTGATCAACAAGGTTGAAGATGCATATAAATGCATGGCAATAACCGATTATGGGAATGAACAGGTAATGGATAATTTTGATATACAGGATGGTAAAATTATAGCCTCCTATGATTCACAAGGCACTCTCGTTGAAGTGTTTGGCACAATTGATGGAACTGCTATTACCGGTACCATTTCTGTCCAGGGCATGACTCTTGATTGGTCAGCCACTAAAGTAGAGTAGCCATATTTTAAGGAATATTTAGCTGAAAAAGAAAAGCCCCGGAGAACCATTGGGAGTGTAATTAAAGGACTGATCAGGTTCTCCTGGGACTTATATAGCTTATCATACCGGCTTAATTACAAATGAGATAGTTCATAATTATCCATTTTCTACTCTTTATATAAAAAGGAGGAAAAGGTCACCCAGTTTTTTGAGATTTTTTTAAGCAGGTGGCGATGACTCAGTTTTTCTGGTTTTATAGCCAAATTCCGGATGAGTTGCAAAATAAAATCCGATAGCAGCGAGAATTGATATAATACCTGTACCCCACCATAAAACGTCAAATCCCAAATGCGCTATAACTCTGGAGCCTAAATAGGGAGCAATGATCAGGGCAATGGAAAAAGAAATAGTATATAGTCCCATATAAGAACCTCTATTTCGTTCATTAGACCTTTCCACAACGAATGTGGCCATAAAGGGCATTGCGAAGATCTCCGATAAGCTTAAAATGAGCATGGAAAATACAAGCAAAGACATGCTGTGCCCCATATTCAACATCGTAAAAGAGATACCCATTAATATCATGCCTATAACTATCAATGAGTGTAGTCGGTATTTTTTACTTAGGATATACACCATGATCATTTCTAAAGCGAATACGGTAATTCCATTCACCGCAAGTAGTCCTCCGATCATTTTTTCATTCAGATCATAAATTTCCCTGTAATATATCGGCAGGGTCATGAAAAGCTGGAAGAACAGCGTGGCAAATACACTGGTTAGGAAGATAAAGAAGAGAAACCGTTTATCAGTATAAGCTGATTTGACATTAAAGGTCTTTTTCTTTGATTTTTTTTCAACAGCTTTATATCCTTTACGGTTCCTGAAATACAAATAGAATACAATGCCAGCCAGAAAGCAAGTAATTCCATCGGCGAAAAAAAGCATTTTATATGAGATCGAAGCCAGTAGTCCTCCAGCCAAAGGGCCAACTGAGAAACCGAGGTTAATAGCCATTCTATTTAAAGAAAAGCTGCGGGCTGTATTTTCAGGTTTTGAGTAAAAGGATATTGATGATGCATTTGCCGGTCTTAGGCTTTCAGCAACCATACTGACGATGAAAAAACCAGCCATCAGTTGATAATATCCTGAAACGAACGAAAGTGCTGCAAATAATGCGGCACTAATTACCAAACTCAGAAATTGAACAATAAAATGTCCATACCTGTCTGTCAACTGGCCACCAAGATACCCTCCGACTAGCGATCCGAGTCCATAGCTGCTCAGGATTATACCCGTTTGCTCCACACTATATCCCAATGATTTGGTCAGGTAAACACTTAAGAAGGGGAGAACCATGGTACCGCTTCTATTGATCAACATGATCAACGAGAGCATCCATGCAGGCTTTGAAAGCCCCTCGAATGCATTGCGATATAAGTCAATAATTCTTTGCAATTTCTGCTGTTATTAATTAAAATTCAAAAAAATCAATATCAAATGGATATAATGATCCGGCAAAGTTATGGATTTAGACCAAGATTTGCCCCCTTTATCGCAAAGGCGACATCTATATTGAAACAATATGAATAGCTTTGCTGTTTAAACAAGAAAAATATAGATGTTATTGACCATTCATATCGGTTTAGCTCACAAATTTGCAGATATTCTCTGTTAGGATCTCCTTTCTTAAAACCAACCAGCATCTTCATTAAAATATTTTAATTAAAATAAATCAATAATTCATCATGCTTGAATTAATTAAACAACCATGGCCTTGGTATATATCAGGGCCAATAATAGGTTTGATGGTTCCACTATCTTTATTTATAGCTAATAAAACATTTGGTATTTCCTCATCTCTGCGACATATATGTGCCGCCTGTATGCCGGGAAATATTGATTTCTTTAAATACAACTGGAGAACGGAGATATGGAGTTTGTTTTTTGTAGGTGGTGTTTTGCTGGGAGGCATTATCACTAATAAATTTCTAACTTCAGAAACAAGTATAAACATTACTGAATCAACCCGTGCAGAATTAAGTTCATTAGGTATATCAGATTTCAATAGCTATATACCTGTAGAAATATTCAGTTGGGGCAATCTGTTTTCGCTGCAAGGCCTGTTGTTTATTGTAATAGGTGGATTCATGGTTGGATTCGGAGCGAGATGGGCTGGAGGCTGTACTTCTGGCCATGCGATATCGGGATTATCAAATTTTCGTCTGGTTTCATTAGTTGCAGTTATTGGGTTTTTTGCCGGCGGATTGGTAATGACACACTTTGTTTTTCCTTTGATATTTTAATATTATGAGAAATCTAAAATTTCTAATACTGGGAATTGTTTTTGGCATAGTCCTGACCAAATCAGAAGTTATTTCCTGGTTCAGGATCCAGGAAATGTTCCGCTTTGAAGCCATTCATATGTATGGTATAATTGGTTTGGCGATCATTGTAGGGGCTATTTCAATTCAAGCGATTAAAAAATATGAATTAAAGACCTTTTATGGAGAAGACATCTTATTTGAGCATAAGCCTTATCAAAAGGGGGCCGTTTATGGTGGATTGATCTTTGGATGTGGCTGGGCCCTAACCGGAGCCTGTCCGGGACCTTTGTTTGCCCTGGTAGGGAATGGGTATAGCATAATACTTGTTTCCCTGGCTAGTGCTTTGTTCGGAACCTGGGTGTATGGTTATTATCAGATCAAGTTACCTCATTGAGAAAACAGATCTTGACCAAGCATCAATGCAAAATATTCAATATAAGAATATTTGTATCCCCGGGGATATTAATCTGATTCACAGAAGGCAGTCAAGCGGTGTAATTTGATCAAGCGGCGATTTTCATTATAGAAATTCTGAATACCAAAAAGAATCAACGGAGAAATTAAAGCCCTTCGACAACAGCTTTCAATTTGATACTGACTTCCTCTGCCACTTTTGTTATTTCTTTTGAATGGTGATTGGATATCCCAGTAAATCAAAGAAAGGTACAGAAAACCTGGCCTTACTTCCTAATTGCACAGCTTCATCAATGGAATAATCCTGGTAACGGATAAGCCATGCCATCCATGCATAGGTAGCCCGGCCAGCAGAACGACAATGAATAAGAATTTTTCCATCTGTTTCATTGATCATTTCACCCATTTTATCTATGGCATCTGCCTTGTAGCCATTATCACCGCCCATTGGAATATGAATGTACTCTATTTTTTTCGACTTCAGATATTTAACCTGATCAAAATTAAGATGATTCATTTCTTCCTCTGTTCTCAGGTTTACAACCAATTTAACACCGACATCTACTAGGGAGTCCAGGTTGCTTTGCATGGGTTGACCTGCAAGGAATACATCTCCGGCACTATACAAGTTGTAGGATTTATCGACCATAACCGGATCAGATATTGAAAACTTTTTATCCTGACCATATACAAGTATGGAAAGTGCAAATAATAATGAAAAAAAAGTGAATGTTTTACCAGCCATTGTTATTAAATTTAGTAGAAACTTTAAGTTAAGACTTTCTACTGGCTAATAAAACATTCACACAATGATTTTAATAGCATCAGTCTGCCCTTGGGCAGACTGATGCATAGTATTTATCTATTTATGATGTTTTCATGAATTGGGAAGTCCGGTAATAGCAGGGCTTCTTTCAGATCCTGATATTCTATCATCCCATCTATAAGTCGGCTTGAGGCCCAGAAATCACCAGGAACTACAACTACCCTGGCGATCCAGTTATCTGTGTCGTTCGCAGTCAGGTTATCCGGTGAAAAGGAGGTCTGAAGGAATAGCCGGACATCGTTTTTGGTAAAATCAAAATTGTATATCAGTGTTCCCCGTTCATCAAGAATTGTCTGGGGAACCTGTCTCCAGACTTCAAGATCTTCACCGTCTACAGTTTCAACACCCCATAAAAGATATACAAGTGCTACATCTGAGTCCAGACCTTCAAAATTGCTTGGATAGGTGAGGAAAACATCATAATCCGGCGCAGCGAAATTAATATCTTCAAATTCCATGACATAACCGCTTTCTCCGGCTGGTCCTGTTGGTCCTTGTGGTCCTTCAGGTCCTGCTGGCCCCTGTGGTCCATCTTCTCCTATACATCCAAAAATGTTAAGGATAATTACTATGGCGATAATATTTGCTAATTTTCTCATGACAATAATTTTTTATTATAAATGTTAACGACCAAAAACTGTTCCAATTTTCCGAAATCGGATTAAAATTCTGTTTTCTGTATTAAATTCAGTTATTTAAATACTTTTTAAATATTAATTAACCCATAGACCAATTTAGTATCCATTCCCTGTTTTGAATAATTCTGCCGGGAGATTTTTTGCCGGCAATTAAATCAATCCATATAATTCAATGTGCCAAATCCTTGTCAATTTTTTCTCCGGCCGTTACTTTTAGGGGCAAACGGTTTTGAGGGGGAGGAATAGGACAGGTGGCAAATTCCGTAAAAGCACATGGAGGATTGTACGCTTTATTAAAATCGATGATATATCCACCAGTTTTCTCAGATTTCTCGACCACAATGAACCGGCCTGCCCCATAGGTTTCTAATCCACTGGTTTCATCTGCAAAGATAGTTTGAAACCTCCCGGAATCACCCAGGGCCCATACATCCAAACGATAATATTGACCATTAATCCTGAATCCAACAGCACCTGAAGAAGAGATTCTGCTTGGGTCACCTGAAGTAGTGGTTGTTTCGATGATCTTAGGGGCCATATGCGGTTCATATTGAGCCTTCATTCTCCACATTGTATCAAGAGGATAGTTATCGATTTTCGTAAGCTTTTCAATATCCGGGTTTTCACTATCCCTTAATCGGACGTACACCTTATCTACGCGTTTAATAATATACCAGGTAAGCGATCCAAGTTGAAGTATAGTAGGAGAACCACTCTGGTCGTTCAATAAGGCCATTTCCTCAACTATCTCATCGTTATGTGTTACTTCAACATCCGGATTGATCTTAATAGTTACATCTCCGTCTTCCATAAAGAATGTTCCAATATAATCTGGTGTTTTCGGATTTGGAAAAACGAAATCATTAGAAACGTCTGCTCCAAAACTATGTTCACCTTCCTGTAACTCATAAAGTCCGGCGAGGCTCAGCCAGTTCTTTTTTAATCCGATGACCCGTTTCTCTTGCCATGATTTAATGGAAGATTCATATTCTTCGTACTCCGTTTCAGGATTTTCTTTTTTATGGTTATTATCCGTTTTATCAGTACATCCCAATAAAAACTGAAAACCTAAAATTAAAAGAAATGCCTTTTGCATCTTTAAAAATGATTTTTTGATCTTAACCATGCGTTTAACTTGTCCTGATACGTTTAAATTTCGAATTTAATTAATCGCTAAAAAGGTTCTTCTATGATATAGCCAATGATTTTGGAATTCGGTGGCTGGCAAAAATACGAATAAATGTAGATAGAGTAGATATTTAATTAAAATTGATCTCAGGAAGCTTCATTTTATACAGGATCTCCTTAAAAAGGGGTTCGGCCCTTACAAAGTCAAACAATGGATCAACAGAGATGTATGGCACATTGGGATCGTGTTCATCATAAGCAACTTGTAGCCACTTCAATGTTTCTTCTTTATTTTGTGCACGTGTGAATAGGGTACATATCTGCCAGGAAGGGAAATAAGAACTGTCTCTGACAGAGATCATTCCTTCAGCAACTTCCTGCATAGCCATCTTATACCCTCCCTTCTCATATCCCTTATCCAAGGCATCTAATGCTATTGAATTCTTTTTTATTGTAAATATCCTTCTGGCCAGATCAATAGCTTCAGAATAGTTTCCCATTTCATGATAAACTGACCATAAAGCGGGTAGTCCAATTCCGTGATTCGGTTCCGCCTTTATTAAATCTTCTAGTATAGATGCTGCTTTATTATATTGCCGGGCATTTTTCAATGCCATACCGTAAATGGACTTATATAAAGTATTGAATGGATCTAACCCCACAGCTTTTTCAACAAAAGACAAGCCCTTTTCTGGTTCACCTTTGATTGCCAGATAATGTGAATAATAGGCTAGTGCAAAAGAGTAATTAGGATTTAGTTCTATGGCTTTAGCAAACTCAATGGCGGCTTTATCGAAGTTCCAGGCCCACCATGTATGGTTGACAGCCATCCAGCCATGGATCTCAGCAAGAGAACTATCCAGTTCGATAGCTTTGGAAGAAGTTTCCTCAAGGATGAGCTTTACTTCAGCATAAGACATGAAACCATGCTGCATCCGACCGCCCCACACATTAGCTATACCCATGTAGGCAAGGGCATAATCGGGATCAAGGTCCCTGGATAGCATGAAATAATCCAATGCTTTATTCATATCACTTTCAGTGGCTTTCTCCAAATAACTCATTCCCCGTAAATAAGCTTCATAGGCTTCAGGCTTAACATCTATTGAAATGTTCAGGTGTGATTCTTCTTTTGAAGTCAGCAAGATATTTCCAGCTTTCGCTACGGATTTCACAACGTCACTATAAACTGAGTATACATTCTGCATTGCCCGATCATAGGACTGCCTCCATATTTGTCTTTCTTCAGGACTAGCCCTTATCAGTCGAACCTGTAATTTAAGGTTTTCTCCTTCCGTATAATAAGATGCCTCTACAACACCATCTACATTCAATTCACGGGCAATCTCCGGAATAGCCATTTCACTATCCTGGTATTTCAGTGAGGAGGTGCGCGAAACTACCCGCAATGAGTGGATTTTGCATAGTTCATCGATAAGAGCATGATGGATTCCAGCAGATAACCATTCCTGATCTGCTTTTTGAGATAGATTTTCAACAGGTAGAACTGCAATTGCCTTAAGGTTTTCGGTTGTCCTGCTTTTTAACCACCAACCTCCAATTGCAATGAGTATAATCAGTAGGGCCAGGAGGTAGGTATATGCTGATTTAAAAATTGATTTCTTTACCCCTCCGGATAAGGATATCTTTCTTCTTCTGCTTGGAATGGGAAATCCATCTTGTGATATATAATAGGTATGCAAAAGGTAATCCACATTCTTCAGCTGGATGGCCCCAAAATATTCGGTTTGTATGTCTTCGTTAGCCCTTATAGCCTGTTGAATGGAATCTGAAATGTAAACGCCTCCGGGATCTGCTATGGATTGAAGTCTTGATGCAATATTAACTCCATCCCCAAATACATCATCATTTTCAATGGTAACATCTCCCAGGTGAATACCGATCCTGAGTAAGCCATCTAATTCCTCCCTGGCTCTTTTTTGTATTTCTATAGCGCATCGTACCGAGTCGACGGCACTATCAAATTGAACCAGAATGCCATCACCCATTTCTTTAAGCCATTTGCCATGGTGTTTTTTAATTACAGGTTTATGGATCTCACGGTTTTTATGGAGTAATTCAAGCGCTTTTTTTGAGTTTTTGCCCATAAGCGCGGTATATCCCACAATATCAGTAAACATTATAGCGGCTAGCCTGGTAACATGGGAAGTATGTTCCCGATCTTCTTTCACTACTGTTCAGTATAATTTAACTCCTTCTTAAAGTAGAAACAAATTACTAATTCTGTAGAATATATCCTTATTATTGAATTAAATATTCTAACCTCATAATTATTATGTTTTTTCGGAATTATTTCTTTGTCAGAGTAATCAGCTAATTTGTCTGTGGCAACCAAACGGGGTATTTATCGGTACAGATATAAAATAGGCCTGGAAGATTATAAATATTGCCATTATCATTTCCCTAAAAAATAAAAGTTTTGCTAAAACTTATGTAAATTCCGATAATTTCATGAACATGCAGCAACATTATGGAGTTACAATTATAATCCTTGAATAGGTAATCTAATGGCTTGGGAAACGATCCTAAATATTAAAAATGAAATTCAGAAATTGTATCAAGATCAAAATGATCCAGATCTAAATAAACAATATATCTATCAGAAAAGTAAATTAAAATCCGGGTCAGATTCATTTACGGTATATGTAGGTTTCAACGAGAAACACTCGACGGATCCGGAGTTTGATGTAAATGTGCAAAGTATAGAACCTTTTTTATGTAAAATTTCTTTTAGCCGAAAGGTATCATTGATAAACAGGAATCTTTTTAATCTCTATATTCCGTATGCTGTTCTACCTTATTATGCTGAGAGATACAAAAAAACTTTTGTTGTAACCCATTTTGCTCAAACCCTCGATGGGAGGATAGCTTCGATTTCAGGAGATTCAAAATGGATAGGTAATCAGGAGAATCTTGTACATGCTCATAGGATGAGAGCTCTTCTCGATGGGATCCTGGTTGGATCAAAAACTGTACAATCTGATAATCCATTGCTTTCGGTTCGACATGTTACCGGTAATGATCCTAAAAAGATTATTGTAGGAGGTGATCATTTAAATATAGGAAACTATCAGATTTCAAAAAAAGAATTTATTTCTTTCAGCCAGGGTACCAATACTAAAGGAAATAATTTTGTTTTAAATAAGGAAAAGGGTATTTATAATCCATCTGGAATTCTTAAAAAACTGTATGAGTTGGGATTACGTACAATATATATCGAAGGAGGATCCCTTACCACCTCTACCTTTCTTAGTCAGAATATGATAGATCAGGTTCAGGTTCATTTCGCTCCAATTATATTAGGCTCTGGCATAACAGGCTTCAATTATAAAGGCACTCAATATCTCAAGGATGCTATATACTTTAAATCATTCAGGTATTTACCATTAGGAAATCAGATGATGTTTATTGGTGAAATCTAGAAAAATGGATTCATATAAAGAATTACAACTTTGGCATAGTGGACATGGCCAATCCCGGTTTAAGAAATTTACCTTGAATTCTGCATGTATTGGATCCGATGAGTTAATACTCAAATCACATTATTCATTCATAAGCGCAGGGACGGAAAGAACAATTTTAAACCATCCTCCCAAAAATGAATCATTGTCTAAAGAAATGGCTGTCCCCTATATGATGGGGGATTTCAATTCCGAATTCACCTATGGATATTCTCTTGTTGGAGAGGTAATTGCAGGCCCACACAAATGGCTGGGGAAATTTATTCATGTTATGCATCCTCATCAAGATTATGCTGTAGTTAAGGAGGGCGATATTCACTGTATTCCTG
>CAYMFU010000069.1:0-16119 GCA_964389805.1 uncultured Roseivirgaceae bacterium
TTACCATCTGGTCTGTCAATTCTCACATGTACTTAAAGATCTTGGAGTTGGTAAGGGCGATCGGGTAATCATCTATATGCCAATGGTCCCGGAGGCCGCGGTAGCTATGATGGCCTGTGCCCGTATTGGAGCAATTCATTCTGTTGTCTTTGCCGGATTTTCATCACAGGCCCTTGCTGACAGAATCAATGACTGCAGTGCTAAGGTGGTCTTAACTTCAGATGGAAATTTCAGAGGAGCTAAGAAAATCGGTGTAAAAGATGTGGTTGATGAGGCTATTGAAAGATGTGCTTGTGTTGAAAAGGTGGTTGTATACCAAAGGACCAAGCAAAAAGTCAATATGGTAAATGGCCGGGATTTTTGGTGGCATGAGTTGATCGAAGGGAAACCAAATGAAATAGCTGCAGAAGAAATGGACTCTGAAGATATGCTTTATATACTTTATACCTCAGGCTCCACTGGAAAACCAAAAGGAGTGGTTCATACAATTGGGGGATATATGATATACACCCATTTTTCATTCATTAATGTTTTTCAATATAACAAAGGAGATATTTACTGGTGTTCAGCTGACATTGGCTGGGTAACCGGACATTCATATATAGTATACGGACCATTGCTGGCAGGGGCCACTAGTGTAATGTTCGAAGGTATACCAACTTACCCTCATGCGGGTCGTTTCTGGGAAGTAATTGATAAATATAAAGTTAATCAGTTTTATACTGCGCCAACAGCCATTAGAGCATTAGAAGCATTTGGACAAGAGCCCATACTTCCATTCAATCTTACATCACTGAAAGTATTAGGAACGGTTGGTGAACCGATTAACGAAGAGGCCTGGCACTGGTACCATGACCATATCGGGAAAGGCAAGTGCCCTATTGTTGATACATGGTGGCAGACCGAGACCGGGGGCATTTTGATCTCCCCTATAGCGAGTATAACGCCGACAAAACCTTCTTATGCAACCATGCCACTCCCGGGAATTCAGCCCATTATTGTTGATAATGAAGGCAATGAGCTTAAAGGAAATAGCGTGGAAGGAAATTTATGTTTGAAATATCCCTGGCCAGGAATGTTCAGAACTACCTATGGTGACCATAAAAGAATGTATGACACTTATTTTTCACAATTCCCTGATCTATACTTCACAGGCGATGGGGTAAAAAGGGATGAAGATGGATATTACAGGATATTAGGAAGGGTCGATGATGTGATGAATGTTTCAGGACATCGTATGGGCACAGCCGAGGTTGAAAATGCCATTAACGAACATCCCAGGGTTGTGGAATCAGCCGTTGTGGGATATCCTCACGACATAAAAGGTCAGGGCATTTTTGCTTTCGTAATTGCTGATATGACGGACAGAACGGTTGAAAACCTCACCAATGAAATAAAAATTACTGTAAATCAGATCATTGGACCAATTGCCAAACCTGATAAGGTACAGATAGTGCCCGGATTACCTAAAACCAGGTCTGGAAAGATCATGAGAAGAATATTAAGGAAAATCGCATCCGGAGATTACGACAACTTTGGTGACACCTCAACCTTGCTTGATCCAGCTGTGGTTGAGAAAATAATTGAAACAGCAAAAGGAGAATAAACTATAAGTTTTTCTTCAAATATTCTTTCATAAAGAGATTCAACTCCCATTGATCTGCGACCGGTGTTTTTGAAAAGGGCATAGTCGGCATATAAGGCACAGGCCCGAATTCCGTAGTAATTGGGAAATATTCGAGATTTTCAGATTTTCTTAAGGCTATTATCCTTTTCCACCATGAAAGATGTCGTTCCAAGGCCTTTCTGTTTTCAGGTGCTCCGGGATGATTTATCTGGGCTGACTGAGAATATCCTACTCTGGCATGGATATGCTCTGTTCGCCGAAAGGCTTCCTGAAGGAATTCTTCCTGATCTTCGAGCAAACTTTCTGAAACACAACACCAATGAGATAAATCAGCTGTGATTTTTAAATCGGGGTATTTTTGAAAATATAAGTCTGATGTATATGTTGAAAAATTAAACCGGCCCCGATGTGTTTCATGGATAATCTTTATCCCTGATTGAACACTAATCTCATCAATCCGCTCAATTATCCTGCAATTATCTTCGAAGCTAAAGAAATCCCTGCCGGTATGTGAGTTTATAAATATTGGATGAAATGATATCAGATAATCTAAAAAACCGTCCAACCGTTCAATATATTCATCCACCGATTCAATTTTGGGAGATAGATGTTGGTGTCCTATGAGTTTCAAACCTGTTTTATCAAGAAAGGTCCTAAGCTCAATTTCAAACTTTTTATCAAAGGGAACTGCAATTTCAACGCCATCATAACCAGTATTGGTTACCCTTTTAAAGAAACTAGGAAGATCCATATGTTCGCTTCCCCATAGTGGACAGAAGTATAATATATCCATAAATTTAAGGCATTGTCAATCCTGCAATATAGTATTATTATCAGGAATGTACTTACCAGTCACCCAGTATTTTGCGTATATCTACTATCTTGCCAATATGATATGCATTATGATTTGCCACCAATAAGATCTCTCTTAAATAGGTCCTGCCATTCCCATGCGGTATTTCTTTAGTCAGATCGAGGCCTTCATCATTAACTAGGTCTATCATAGATTGCAGATCTCTGAAGAAACGATTAAAAGTATTATTCCATGAATCATCATTCATGGAATAATTATCATCAGGCCAATATCCATCCGGCCATTCAGGGGACTCCCAACCCTCATTAAGCGTATATTTTAAGATATCTTCCTGAGCTAATCGCATATGTTCCAATTCCTCATATATCGAATGGATATTGGGTGTTCCTCTAAAACTCCTAATCTCTGGATTAATATCATCCAGGGCCTTTTCCAGGCTTACATGGGCTGATCCTCCACGTAAAAACTCAACTAGGTTTTTTCTAAAATTCTTGTCATTCATTATTTAGAATTTTTTTTGGTTCGGTAAAATACATATTACTCTACCTCCTCCGGTTATTGGACCTCATCCGGGAACTGGACCTCATCCGGGAACCTGATCACATCCTTACTGTTTAATACAAATTTCTTCAGATCTTCAACACTTAAAGCACCTGAGGCCAATTGTCGTCCAATCTCATTGTTATGAAAGTCCATTTTTCTTTGTTGAGGTGTGTTGTTTGGTAAAGTCTCATGCGCATCAGTAACTTCCTTGCTGAATTCGGAGCCAAAGGTCCTGGTTAAATGATAACTCCAGTATATATGTTTAAAAGCATCATCAGGGAAATTGTCTTGCCTGGATTTTTCTCTTTCGCTGATCCGCTTTGCATCTCGTGTAATCTTCAAAATGTGCAAGGTCCGGGCAGGATATTCAGAAAGCATACGGGCTTCCTGTTCTGATACATCAAAATCCTCATAATTTTCAGCAGCGGCAAGAATATCATTTTTATCAAGCAAGAGGAAAGTCCTGCCATTCTTCCTTTCTGTAAACATCCTGATCCGGATATCCTGCCCATCCAGATTCAACAGGGCATCCCCTTTAAATTCAATCTCATCAGGAATACTGTTCTCATTGAATAATGTATTTAATTTGGTCAAAATAATTTCCCCTGATTCCTTGACATTATAAATCCTTATAGGGGCCTCACCTTGCCAGTAAGCATTTTCAAATTTACCAAAAGGTCTGTTTGGGTTTTCCTCATTTGATTGTATGTGTAGATCAAAATCATGTAGTGAGAACTTTAATGTGGGATCATTGAACTTTGAAAGTCTTACAATTACGGCCTCTGAATGAAACTCTGCACTGAATGATTTTTTCCCATAAAATTCCTTTTCAAGATCAATTTCAATATTCACACTTTTTATAGAAAAGCTATTCAAAGAGCGCAATTGTACATCGCCATAATTAAACTTCTTAAGTACAATTCCATAACTGGTTAATTCAGGCTCTATATACTTTAATCCATACTTAATAAGATATCGAGCCATATACCCACCGACAAAGTAGGCAACAATAACTAAAAACAGGATTGCAATTGAAATCCGCTTTAAGATCCGCATATATTATTCTATTTTCACAATCCTTAACACGCAAAAAAGAGGAAAACATTACTTTATTCAAAGTAAAACAGAGGTCTTTTATAATAAAAACTGTTTTTTATACCATT
Source organism: uncultured Roseivirgaceae bacterium (assembly GCA_964389805.1). Classification (GTDB taxonomy): domain Bacteria; phylum Bacteroidota; class Bacteroidia; order Cytophagales; family Cyclobacteriaceae; genus JAGTVG01. Next base: position 4,148 of record CAYMFU010000069.1, read on the forward strand.
AAAGACAAAATCAGAATAACCAATTAGTAATAAAGGCCTGAATTTACTTCAATCCCCGCTTAATCAGTAAGGGATCAATTGAAGGTTCCTGGCCACGGAATTTTATATACTGAACCATCCCCTCATCTGATCCCCCTTTTTCAAGTACATTTTCCCTGAAACTCTCCGCAATTTGCGGATTAAATATATCTCCGGAATCAACAAATGCCTGAAACGTATCTGAATCAAGTACTGCGGCCCATAAATACACATAATAACCTGCAGCATATCCGCCTACTATATGATTAAAATAAGTGGTCCTGTAACGTGGAATTATTTCTTTCATCAGATTTATATTATCCATGGATTGACTCTCAAAAGCGAGTACATCCAAGTCAGTTTTTCCTCCAGTCGTATGCCAGTCGAGGTCCAGGACAGAGGCGGCAATATATTCCACAGTATTAAATGCCTCATTAAATTTCATGCTGTTTTGCAAACGGGTTACCAGATCCTTTGGTATCACTTCATCCGTCTCATAATGTCTTGCATACACCTCGAGGACTTCAGGCTGACCAGTCCAGTTTTCCATTACTTGTGATGGTAATTCAACCATATCCCTGGGCAATCGACCTGCTGTACGATCATACTTTCCATCAGCAAAGAAACCGTGCAGAGCATGCCCAAACTCATGAAACATGGTATTCACTTCGTCCCAGGTTAATAACGCCGGGGCATCTCCCACTGGTCTTGTAAAGTTCATAACCATCGTCACTACAGGATAAATCTTCTCACCATCCTTATAGGTTTGTTGACGAAAGCGGCCACACCATGCACCTACTCTCTTTCCAGGTCTTGGATGAAAGTCCATATAAAGCACCGCAATATGCTTGCCTGTATTATCTGTAACATCAAATACCTGTACTTCCTCATTATATACCGGCATATCTTCCAACTGCGTGATCGTAATCCCATACAATTTATTTGCAACATAGAACATGCCATCCCGTACATTTTCGAGAACGAAGTAGGGCTTCAGCTCCGATTCATCAATATTATATTTTTCTTTTTTCAATTTTTCTGCATAATACCACCAGTCCCAAAGATCAAGTTTGAAATCACCCCCCTCCCGATCAATAATCTTCTGCATATCATCCCGATCCTGTGCAGCGACCTCCAATGCAGGTTCCATAATTCCATATAAAAATTCATAAACCTTATCGGAAGTCTGCGCCATATTATTGCTGATCACATAATCCGCATAGTCTTTATATCCAAGAAGCTCAGCTCGCTTAGCCCGTAATTTCAGAATTTTTATTATGGCTTCTTTGTTGTCAAATTCATCAATATTATTTCCCCGCATGAAGTAACCAGTATATAATTCTTTCCTCAATTCACGGTTGTCGGCATACTGAAGGAAGGGCAACATACTCGGCTTTTGCAGCGTAAATACCCACTTGCCGTCCATACCGGCTTTAGCAGAAGTTTCAGCAGCTGCGGCCTTAATGCCTTCGGGTAATCCTGATAGATCGTCTTCGTTGTCAATAACAAGCATGAAATTCTTGTTCGTTTCAGCCAGCAGGTTTTCCCTGAACTCGATCTGATTTAAAGAAATTTCCTGGTTCAGATCACGGAGACTTGTTTTATCTGCCTCATTCAAATTCGCGCCATTCCTGATAAAATCATCATAGAACTTCTCTACAACACGTAATTGCTGGTCATCAAGGTCAAGGTTTTCCCTTGATTCGTAGACCACTTTAATTTTTTCAAACAAAGCTTCATTGAGACTAATGTTGTCCCTGTGCTTAGTCATCATAGGAGTCACCGTTCTGGATATTTTCTGCATGGCTGGATTTGTTTCAGCAGAATTCAGGCTATAAAACACGGCACTGACTTTCCCAAGCAGTTCACCTGATTTATCCAGGGGGAGAATGGTGTTTTCAAATGTTGGCGCATCCGCATTGTTTACGATCGCATCTATCTCATCCTGGTGTTCTGCAATTCCCTTTTCAAAAGCCGGCACATAATCGGTGGTATCGATCAAATTGAACGGAGGGACTTTGAAAGGAGTCTCGTATTCACTAAAAAAAGGATTGGTTGACATTATTTCTTTGTTTTCACAGGATGTAAAAAGAATTGCCCCAAAAAGTGCAATTGCATATAATTTTCTCATGATTCTACGATTTAAAATTTAAAATTTTTAAATGCTACTCAAGCTAAAAAATGATTGATATTCCAAAAGTTGGTCAAAAGTAACAATTTTCAATTAAAAAAGTACCGGATAAAGCAGAAGTACAACAAATCTAATTTCACATATTATCTAAAGATATTGTAGATATCCATAATTCGCTGGTCGGCCAGAGCAATAAATTTAGAATAAGCAAACCGGAAAGATTTATAATCATCCCCAAAAAGGATGCCTTTTAGTAGCCGGTAAATATATCATCCACTTAAAAATAAAATATGCCTATTAAAAAATTATTTTTTGTATCCGGGTCCACGAACTACCTTTCCAGGAAAAGCCCCAATATGATTTCCATTTTTTAATACCTGCTGACCATTCACCCATACATGTAATACACCCGTTGAATATTGATGTGGATCCTTAAAAGTAGCGTGATCCTGTATAGTGGATGGATCAAACACAACCACATCCGCATAATATCCAGTTTTCAATAAACCCCTTTTATGAATTTTCAGATTAGCGGCTGGTAATCCTGTCATTTTATATACTCCCTCTTCCAGGCTGATTACATTTTCGTCCCGGGCGAATTTTCCCAGAATCCGGGCAAACGAACCATATGCCCTTGGATGAGTACTTTGATTGAGAAATACGCCTTCAGTGGCATAGGAGCCAGCATCTGAACAAATGCTCATCCACGGAAGCGCGATTTTTTTCTTTATATTCTCCTCAGACATAGAGAAATATACCACCTGAATTCGCGAATCATCCTCAAATATCAAATCAATAGCTGTTTCCGAGGGTGATGTTCCTCTTTCTTCCATGACTTCTGCCAGGGTCCTCCCTAAATACTTACGCAATTCAGGATTTTTAAATCCCACGAGCAGGATCTTATCCGGGGTTACATGAAATTTATTCTCCTGTATCATCTTTTTACGGGTCACAGGATCCCTGATGTAATTCATCGTCGCATCATGTCCTCCCTCTTTTGCCCAGGCTGGTAAACCAACATTCAAGCCGGTACTGCTCGCGTTATAAGTATACATATCAGTGGTAACTTTAAGCCCTTCCGCCCTGGCATTCTCTATCATTATTATGGCTGAATCCAATAAATGCCAATTCTCAGTACCGGATGCCTTAAAATGATATATTTCGGACCTTACATTAGCCTTTCTAGCAGTTTGTATCAATTCATCCATTGCTGTAAGCAAGTCATGCTCTTCATCACGAATATGGGATATATATATGCCATCATAATTCGCCACAATGCTGGCTAACTCAATCAGTTCTTGCGTCTGTGCGTGCCCGCTAGGTACATATATCAAAGCAGAAGACAATCCTACGGCTCCTTCTTCCATCGCGTCGCTAAGTAAAGTTTTCATTTTAGCCATTTCTTCAGATGTAGGCACCCTATTTTCATAACCCATCGTATATTGCCTCAATGTAGCGTTCCCAACGAAAGAAGCTACATTTGGAGACACCCCTTTTTCTACTAGAAACTCAAGATACTCTCCCAATGTAGTCCAGGAAATATCAAAAACGATATCGTCCTGTTCTTCTTTCATAATCCTCTTGAGGTCCTCATTAAGCGGACCCATAGAAAATCCTTCCCCCAGAACTTCGAGGGTAACACCCTGGCGGATATCACTTTGGGAACGGCCATCTTCAATCAAAGATTCATTTGCCCAACTAAGCATGTTAATAAATCCTGGTGCGACTACCATCCCTTTGATGTCGATTTCCCGGGATCCTTTTACTCCCTTTAGTTTTCCAATATCATATAAAGTATCACTATGTATAGCCACATGACCCAAATAGGATTCCCCCCCGGTGCCATCTACTATAGTGCCGTTTCGAAGAACAAGATCAACTGTTACAGGTTTACAGGACCACAGGAATCCTAGTGTCAGAAAAAGAGAAGTTAGAATGATATTTTTCAAGATCTATTATTTTACAAAATCTGCGTAGCTTATTAATTTTATCCCTCTTCGCTCAATCACTTCCATAACTCTCGGATCAGTCCAGGCCCTGGTTACACCATCCCGGTTTTGAGCAACATCATAATACCCATCATGGCCAATGGCCTGCATTTCTTTGGTATCATAACCCGGATGCTCAATAAAGAGATAATCACCCGGACCTACTTCATCAAGCGCCTGAACTAAATTTGTTACCATTTCCTCTCCTATTCTGGCGCCTTTAAAACCATTGAAATACTTTACATTATAAGGTGTAAGACTTGTCAAAAGGTCATATTCACTGGCCAGCTTTGCATGAACTTCAGCAATTTTCGGGTCGGCACTCGTACCGCCCATATGAATTCCCATATGTGATATCCGTCCCGGAAGGTGTTTCATAGCCATTTCAATCTGGGCCCTTAACTCTTGCTCCACTTCCTCGATCTTCCATTTATTGCCTGTGAAAGTTCGTTCAGGAGGAAACCGGTCATTAGGCCAGAAGGTGGGAAAGAAATATCCATCATCATCGGCTAAGCTTGGCGCATTAGTTATGGGTCCCCATTTGATGTTTTCCCATTCGCTGGTCATGGTCAAATGTATACCCACATCATAACCTGGTACTTCCTTTAACATCTTAACGGCTTCAAGGAACCAGGCACAAGGTACCATGATCTCTACGGATCGGGCAACACCATTTTTATAGGCATCAATGCAAGCAAGATTTGCTGTATGAGAGGATCCAATATCGTCTGCCCTGAAAACAATCCGTATTTCTTCATTCTGGGCGCAGGCATCATATATAAACATATTCCCCAGCAGGATCAAAAAAATCATTAAAAATTTAGGCATCGTAAAAAATTTTATTTTATTGCTTTATTTAAGACGGTCATAGACTTTTAAGCAATTCAATTGTGACCTGATCCAGGTCATCTATAACTACATCTGCGTGAGACAGGTTCTGAGAACCTGAGTGATGGTTTTGAAATCCAATGGATTTCATCCCAGCTTTCTTTGCAGCAGTTACGCCATGTTCGGCATCTTCAATAACCACGCATTTAGCTGATTCAACCTGAGCGAGTTCGGCAATATTAAGGAAAATTTCTGGATTAGGTTTAGAATTATGGACCATGTCACCCCCAATAAATAAGGGAAAGGTCTTTATCAGATCAAACTTCTTCAATACCGCGCTAATTGTGGGAGTTGTAGCTGAGGAAGCCAATAAAAGATGAAATCCTCCATTTTCAAGTCGCTCGATCAATTCCCTGGCACCATTGATCATTTTCACTTCATCCGTTTCTTCAAGCACTTTCAGGTACTTTCCCCGGCCCCGAAAAAGAAGCTCTTCAGGTGTCTCACTTAGATTATATTTTTCAATTACGAATCTCCATGAATCCATTGCAGACATTCCGACAAAGGATTGTTGTTCTTCAAATGATAATTCCAGGCCTAATTCCTCGTACATTTCACGCTCATGCCGCTGATGTACTGGCTCACTATTTACAAGTACGCCGTCCATATCAAATATTACAGTATTAACCATAAACAATTATTTAGTGATGATATCCAGGCATCGTAACCAGAAATCATTATAATCCTTCCAATAAACGAAGTTGCATCCCCAATGTGGAGCCGGATCTGAAGTATATGCCAAAACTTTCCCCTTACCATGTACACGGTAGCTTAGCAACGGATCTTCAGTATTCCTGATCTTCATGATCACTTCACTATTCTTCCGAGGTAAGGTTCTATTATAGCCCATTATAGGAGGTATTGTTGACATGTCGATATCTTCAAATTTTTTACCCCATCCATTAACGACTTCTGAGTAAAATCCCTCGGTGCTCTCGATAAGATCTTCGATATCCAAACATTTGACAGGTAAAATTTCCTTCAGATGTGTCCGCCCCCAGCCACCTTTCCCTGATTCCCCGGTGAATGATAACCAGCCACCAAGAAACATAACCGATATACCAGATTCAACCGCTTCAATTGTTAACCTGATCCGGTCAGGAAATGTCAGTACACCTTTCCCGAATTTCTGCCGGTCAAAAAAACTGGGCGCAAGCTGAAATAATTTAGCTTCAACGTCACTGAAAATAATTACATCATATTCCTCCAAAATCTTTTCATATTCCCCCGGCGCTAATTTATAGAAGTCCCAGGAAGGTACAGATTTTACCTTATGTTGCCCATTTGATTCAAGTGCATTTTTAAGCCATTTGCCGTAATTGAAGATCTCTAATCCTTTATGTGCATAATTAAAGGGTGATTCTGCAAATACCGGGCCTGTCAGGACAGCCCAATCACCAACATAATAGACTCTTGCCATTGATCATAAATAAGGTGGAATGCCACTAAAATACATAAAAATAGAATGAATGATTTACTATTAACAAATATCCTTTTATCTTATCCAAAATTTTTATCCTTATGAAGACAACATTAATTTTTTCACTTTCCCTACTTTATATATGTGCATTTGCCCAGAATAATCCTGATGAGATTCTTCTCAATGATTATCGCCCCGAAAGCATATACAAAGTACCTGTTACAACGATTGAAAAAGCTGCCCATCCTGTTATTGATATGCACAGCCATCCTTATGCGGAATCTGAAGAAGACCTCGATCGTTGGGTACAGTATATGGATGCAGCCGGCGTTCAGAAAAGTATAATAATGACCATGGCATATGGAGAGAAATTTGATTCCCTCATTCAGGCATATTCCAAATACAAGGACAGGTTTGATCTATGGTGTGGATTTGATTACACGGGGTACGATGATCCAGGATTTCCCGAAGAGGCGATAAAAGAACTGGAACGATGCTATCAGGCTGGTGCTAAAGGTATTGGAGAACTAGGGGATAAAGGTAAAGGATTATTTTACTGTAAACCATCGGCGTGGGGAATGCATTCCGATGATAACCGCATGATCCCTCTTTTCGCTAAATGTGCTGAATTAAATCTTTCGGTAAATATCCATATGGCCGAACCCAAGTGGATGTATGAGAAAATGGATGAAAGCAATGATGGATTGATGAATGCATTTAAATGGAGGCTGGACAATAAAGAAGGTATTGTGAGCCATGAAGGCCTCATGGTCAAACTTGAAAATACACTAAGAAAAAATCCCAATACGACTTTTATAGCATGTCATTTGGCAAACTGTTGTTATGATCTTTCCATTGTAGGCGGTATGCTTGATAAATACCCAAAATTTTTCATCGATATCGGGGCAAGATTTGGGGAATTCTCTCCTATCCCCAGAACAGCAAAGACATTTTTTATAAAATATCAGGACAGGATAGTTTATGGTACTGACATGGGTATAGACTTAAATATGTACCGAACTACTTTCCGTATTCTGGAAACCGCTGATGAACATTTCTACGATCACGAGAGGTTCAGCTATCACTGGCCTTTATATGGGCTGGATCTGCCCGATGAGGTGCTCCAGAAAGTGTATAATAAGAATGCGCTAGATCTCCAGCAAAGGTAATTATTAAGATGAACCTATTCTTTAGTCTTTTTATATAAGCCATAAAAGAATACAGGTAAGAAGCCGAAGTTTATCACCAGGACGGCAATTCCCATTATAACCGCAGCCCCTGGTAAATGAAGAATTTTAAGAACTGCTCCTGTTAGTAAAAGAGCAAATCCTGTCAAACCCAAAATATATTGCTTTTTAGAGGAAGGATTGTCAGTTTGCCCTTTAAGCCCTGATCCTTTATAAGAACGATAAAAAAGTATAGGTAAATATCCAAAGTTTAATACTACTATGGACATCAACAAAGTCCACCCAGCTCCTGGGAGGTGAAAGAACTTTAGGACACCACCGGTAAGAAGTAATGCCAAGCCCAGATAGCCCAGAATATATTTCATTTTATATGAAATGAATTTTGAGTACTCAGTTTTATAGAAATGAAGCAGTACCAGAGGTAGCAGAACAAAGATCAACACTACTGCTGCTATTAATAGTATCCATCCTCCTGCCGGCCAATGTTGAACCTTAAACATAATGCCGGTCATTAAGATAAATGTTGCAATAAATCCTGTAACAAATAATAATTTCTTCATGATTTTTATTCTTTTTGGTGAGAGCAAGAAAATCGATTCCTGATAAATTTCATCAAGTCCATTAGGACAAATTATCCGATAGGCTTTTTCATATGATTCTTCAAAATTATCACCATGTCTCAAATTGTCTTCTATTACACAACAAAAGTGATCGACGAGATCTTCTTTTAATTCTTCTGAATCTATTTGGCTCTTATTTACCTGATCGAAAATATAATCAACCTGTTTATCCGTTAACTTGTTCATATAAGTTGACCAATTAGTTTAAATGATAGTATGTTTTTAATAGTAGATATGAAGTCCTCAATTTCAGCTACTTTTTCTGATTTTATGCGGATCCCTTCAGAAGTTAATTTATAATATCGTCTTACTCTTTTACCGATATTAACGGTTTCAATTGTGACCAATCCTTCTGCCTTGAGCTTGTGTAAAGCCGGATATAAAGATCCTTCCTTGATCAGTATTTTACTATCAGACAATTCTTTTACCTTTTGAGCAATCTGATAGCCATACATTTTCTGATTCTCGGCTAAAAGTTTAAGAATAATTGCAGATAATGTTCCTTTTAATAGTTCTTTGGAATACATAGTTTGAAGATACATAGATTTATGATGTATTCCAAAAACATTCCATATTTTATTCCACGAATACTTTTATGGCATTCCCGTTGTCATACCTGATAGATAACGCACACCCTTATTGAAAGATTCCCAGGTCCAAGTTAACACTAAATCAAACTTATTTGGCGGATCAGAATATATCAATCAGGGATTCTGATACTTAGCTACCATACCTACGATTGACTCATGAAAGTGTCGACCACAGGCAATAACCGCATAATTTCTAAGGTAATTATCAATAGTCAAGTCAAATTCAATATCCTGGCCATCCAGTTCCGTCATAATTCCTCCTGCTTCCTTAATTATCAGGTATGGCGCAACAATATCCCAGATTTTAGTTGAATGGTTTATATTCCCTCCTAGTTTTCCATCCGCCACATAGCAAAAATCCACAAGACAATTTGTTGCTCTGATATTTCTTACGTTCTGGATAACTTCAGAAAGAATATCAGTTTCGTATTTGGTCTTTTCCCGATTGTCCGAGAAATCTGTAGCATAGGAGAATAATACATTTTTCAAAGAATGTTCCAGTGTTACCTGAATAGTTTTTCCATTACATGTTGCTCCTTTACCTAATTCGGCGTAATACATCAGATCGTAATAAGGTAAATATGCTCCGGCAGCATAGGGCCTGTCATGCTGCAATACTGCCAGAAGGGTGCCAAACCAGGGAATACCGGCAGCGTAATTTGAGGTGCCATCAATAGGATCAATTACCCATGTAAATTCGGATCCTGTCATAACAGCTCCTGTTTCCTCACCAACAATACTATGGTTTGGATATTTAGTCGAGATAATATGTTCGATTTTTCGTTCTGCTGCTACATCCATTTCAGTAACAATGCTGCTTTGATTCTCTTTGAGCTCTCCCTCAATTATGCCTCCAAATTTGGCCATCAGTATTGTGGAAGCTTCTTTCAAGCACTTTTTAATTATTTTCTCTGGAAATATCATTTTCTTAAATTTATTAATCCGATAAATATAAATTCAAAATAAGACTATGAACTACCTGGTACACCTGATGTAACCCGGCCTGGTTTTGATCAAATTTCAACTAATAAATGAAGAAAACAGGCCACAATCCGTTAAAATCCTAATCTGCCTATTCCTCAGGACTATTTACTTAACAATCATTCTTCTCTTTGAAATCGTCGTTTCCCTTCCATCCGTACACAGCGATTTTGCTTCAAGCCAATACATACCCGGTATTTTTGGCGTTGACAGCTTGTAACTGTAGGTCATAGCTCCAAGGGATTCCACAGAAAATTTCGAAGATTTGTAAGCTATAATGCTTCCATCAAATCCCTTAATCATTACATCAAGGTCCCCATTGAGATCCTTGTATTCATCATTTACCATCATAACAGGAATCGTAATTTCTTTTCCGGGTTCTTCCTGGGACTTACTATAGTTGATATACAAGCCCAGTGGTTTAAAAACCTGAACAAAATAGGATTCGTAAGCAGGATGAATCGTCAGTTTATCGATATCATCAAACAGGTCTCCCGTAATTACATTATTAAAATTCCCGGTAAGGAAGGTAAAATGCAGTACTCCTGCATAATTCCTGTGTGCCCGAAAGTATTCTGTTTCCAGAGCGAGCAGGTATGCTGCCAATTCTATTCTTTGCTTGTTAGTAGCCACAGGTGCTATTGAATCATATACGCGTTTAGATAGAATGGTCGGACTTCCATCCCTATTCAGCCATAACCAGCCATATTCATTTAAAACGCATGCATGTGCCGTAGGATGTGGTGAATTTGTTGTTTTTGGGGCAACTTTCCCTGAATACTCAGAATATTCCCAACCGTTCCATTCAATATTATAATGGTGGTCTTCAACCGGATCATCGGGTCCAACCGGTAAGCCATAACCATTATCCCATGCCCTGTCAGAAAGATCAAAATGTCGAACTTCCTTAATTATGTCACGAAGATATTCTGTATTGGTTTCGTTACATAAATCCCACCAGGCCACCGATGGGTGGTTCCAGTTATCTTCCATCCATTCTACGATCTGGTTCTTTAATTCGGTACTATCCCAATTTGAATGATACTGCCAAATAAAAAACTCATTCTGTATGATGAGGCCTGTCTCATCAGCAATATCAAGCCACATATCCGGTACCGGGCCTATACAAAAGCGGAAGGCATTCCAGTTGAATTTTCTGGGCCAGGACACCAGCAATCTTCTTACCCAATTCTCATCCCATGGTTGAAGGCGACAACTGTCATCATCAAAAAACCTGTGTAAGGTTATGTTTGAACCCCGCAGATAATATGGCTTCCCATTTAAATAGGCTAATTTGGTTTTGGTATCGAACCTGAATTCACGCATTCCAAATCGTGTTGAAAGGTCATCACCATCGGTTGCCACTTTAAGACTGTACAGATTCGGTTCTTCAGGGGACCATAACCTGGCTTCAGAAATTAGTATAGTGTCCAGTACCACTATCGTATCATTATCGTTGATAAGCAAAGCCGCCATGTCATTATCGGTCTTCTGAAAGTCAAATTTAAATCCTTCTAAAGTGTAATCTAATTTCAAAACCTTAGGCTCTCCTTTATTCACAATTCTTGATTGGACAATGATAGTAGAATTGTATATGTCCGGAGCAACCTGCACGTTTTCAATAAATGGATAACTAGAGGATATGACAGATACTTCATCATAAATTCCTGGTGTCCACTTGGGTTTCTCATAATCAGATCCGGAAGGGGCCCAATCCGGCAAAGCCCCGGGATGAGCTCCAATCCTTACGATCAATTCATTCCGGCCATTTTTTTTCACAAGATCAGTAATATCGAACTTACCAGAAGTAAAGCAACCCAGATGTGAACCCGCTTTTTCACCATTCACCCAGACGGTTGTGCCGAACTGTGCTTTGTTGATCCTAAGCATCACCAGATCCTTTTTGTTCTCAACTTCAAATTCCTTCCTGTACCAGAAATAATTCCTTTCCTGGTGAGGTATACCCACCTTAACAGTATCAACATTGACTTCTTTTATCTGAGCTCTAACAAATCCATTTTGCAGGTAATCCAATCCATCAAATTGATCTACATCCTGAAAAGCTGGTTTCGATTGATTGACCATGCCGGGAACCTGTACAGTATGTTCAAAGGTTTCTGGTATTGCATCAGGCTCGATACTATCTTCG
>CAYMFU010000070.1:0-3696 GCA_964389805.1 uncultured Roseivirgaceae bacterium
TCGGATATAACGATCCCAATATTACGATTGCCAGGTCCCGGTTATCATCATTTTCAGAAAAATTGAAGGCATCCAGAGCCAGGAATCCGGCACCCACCTTGAAAGGCTGTAATCGGTTAATCCGGTTTTTCTGATAAAAACTGAATTGAGCAATCATAGCCATGCTGATCCAGGTCAGGTTACCTGCCGACTCGCTACCGTATGTTATCAGTCCTGCTGGGAATGAAACTTCTATATCAAACCGCCAGTATTTCTCATAAATGATCTCAACAGTCTTTTTAAATCCAGCTCCCTCATATACGTTTTTATCGTTTGAAATCTCTACCGTTATCTTCGACCACGATTCTATATCGTAGGTTTTCTTGTTCAGATAATTATTGACATTGATAACATTGGAAGAACAAGTGCCCCTGTAAAAACCGTCTCTTGGAGAAAAAGGTCCTGGACAAACGACAATATCTTCAAAATCCTTTATCTCAAGCAATTCGTTATTCCTGCCTCTTAAGGTAACGCGTATATTCAGGTGTTGCTGCCCGTAAAGTTCACCGTCTGAGTCGATTTTGTTGTTATCGAACTTTAAAGTAAGATACTGGATAACCTGGGGCGTTAATATGTTGCTGCCGACTGCATTGAATTGTCTTTTAAATCCATTGCCCTCTATAGTAATGTAATCGAACTCTCGAGGCCTCCGGTATTCCTGAACTTTTAATTCAAAACCAGTTTTCTCCCCATGATTATATATTTGGATAGAACGATTATATATGTCTATCGGGATCTTCAGTATGTATGTAGCCACAAAATCATTATGTATGAGCGTGTCGAGGGTAAAATTGGTCAGTCCTTCAAATTCGAATGAGGCCTTTTGGAGGGATTCCCCTTCCATCCGTAGTTCTATTGTCTCACCTGGATACACAGAAAGATTTGAAGTCCAGTCTCCTCCTTCCCGTAAGAGATTGATGTTCTTGATCTGAGGTTTAGGAATTATATTCAGGTTTGTAATGAAGAGTGACTGGTCGTTATCTTTAATGTATAAATATCCCTGATTGGTTCGATGAAGAGAATATGGGCGCAGAATGCATAGCATTCTTCCATTGTTGATATGGCTTTTAACAAAAAGTTCTGCTATAAGCGCACCGCCAGGTTCTTCCTGGTTCTCTATCCTGTAAGTATGATCCGGATCCAGAGCCGGATTATTTTCAATTTGGATTTCATAACCGGATTGGTTCAGCGGATCATGGATGATGTACTCCCTGTCGATCTTTAGAAACTGCAGCCGGCTCCTGCGAACTATAAATTCTTCATGTATAAGCGGTATGTCATAGCTTAATGTTCCAAATTCGCTTAGAAAAGGTCTTTTTGTTTTTATAGAAAGGTCTAATCTGTGAAATCCATAATTGCTGGAGATCAGGTGCAAATAAAGATTTCCACCTTCCTCTGTCATTCTGAAGTTGATCGGTTTATCTGAAGTCCAGATATTATCGATCCGGATATTGTGAATGTTATCGGTAATCAAGGGATATACCTTTTCTTCCCCTATGAAAAGCTCATTATTATCGGGGATAAACTCCACATTAGTGGAAGTAACAGGCAGGAGCGGAATAACTTCCGTAGAAAATTGCAAGGAATCGTTGCTGGCAACAGAAAAAGTGAAGTTCAGGAAATCGGCGTTGTACAGATTACGGAATTTGACTTTGAAGCGGTAATATTCATCATTATAGTTAACAAGTGAATCCATAACCGTAAAATCATTTGATTTCACCAGGTGTAATCGCGGGAAAAGATCATCCCTGTAGGGATATACCCTGATTTCACAAATTGGATTTCCACTGTTAAACTGGAAATACAAATGATTTTCCCCATTATAAACAACCAGGTTATCTCTCGTGTTGAACATCATGGTATCGATCCGTATTTCTACTTTTGAGAAAATTGTAGAAGGGACCTGACTGAAAGTTGCTGATGCCAACAAGAAGAATAAACAAGAAATTAAATACTTCTTTAGATACATAGCTTTAAAAAATCAGATTGACTTTAATTAAAATACATAACCAATATTAACGCCAAAACGAGGAGTTATAGCAAAACTTCCTTGGCGAAGGTCATCAAATTTTTTATCATAAAAGGGATTGTCCTCGTAATTTTGCCTGAAATCCCTGTATCCAACCCCTGCACCGATAAAGAAATCTATTGTTATCCCGGACTGTTTCGATTTAATATTCCACGTTTGCCCAAATAGCTTCATCCAACGAATTCCTAACAAGAACGAATATTCATATAACTGTTCAGTACAATTTACCACGTAAGTTCCCTGGTTCGAGAGATTTGCTGAATCGAGTGCATTGAACTGGTGTTGTACATAAGTATACCTGAGTTCATTCGCGAAGTATAAGCTTCCAATATCCATTTCAGGATGATAGAATTTCTGTCTTAAAGCTATCCCAAATCCCCTTTCATACAATTCATAGGGTTGGATGGAGCTATTGCTTTTAAAAAACGGATCCCGGATAATATTGAATTGGATTTCGTACCCCATTCTTTCCTGGAAGTAATATTCCAACGAAAGTGGTAAACTGCCCAGGATTGGCGCTACGGGGTTTGTAGCTATAATGATGCCTTTGTATTCATTGATTACAGGGGTGAAATATCTGCTTTGCCTTTTTTTGTATTTGTAGTCCGGTTTCATATAATCTCCCTGGGCCACTTCAGCCGTCGTTTGATCACCCACCTTGAAAACAGGTTTGTCTTCTTCATATATTGGTCTGTAATATCCTGCTACGCTACCGTCTTCCTTATATAATTCCCAATTCCCCACATTTTTTCCATTCTTAATTTTGCCTCTCATTTTAATTTTACCATCCGGATAATAACCGGTATAATCTCCTTCACCGTTCACAAATTCGGCCTCTCCCTCGAGGCTTCCATCTTCATAGTAGTACTTCCATTTCCCTTCATGAATGCCATCTTTCATTTCTCCTATAACCTTAAGGTTCCCATTTTCATAGAATTCTTTATATTCACCTGAACCGGAATGAAAAAGCCCTTGTCCCTTCATATACCCTTCATTATCATAAATTCTCCAGTTCCCTTCTTTGCGGCCTTTTTGTTCAATCCCTTCCGAACTTTTCTTGCCATTTTCATGAAAATATGTCCATGTCCCGTTTTTTTCTCCTCCATCATAATATCCGGAAGCTGAGATAATGCCATTTCTGTAGTAATAAGACCATAACCCTGATCGCAAACCTTCATTAAATTTACCCTCTGCCTGTTTCCCTCCGTCCTCATAGAAATAAACCCATGTAGAATCGCTTTTGCCATTAATATTATAGCCCTGGACTTTCACCTTGCCGTTGTTGTAGAATTCCTTGTAGAAACCGACTTCATCTTCATGATAAGCCTGGGCTTTCAAGGTGCCGTCTTCATAAAAATGGTTCCATATCCCTGCTTTTTCTCCTTTCTTGAAATCCCCTCTGCTTTTCTTGGTTCCACTTTCAAAATAAAACCTCCATTCATCTTCTCTCTTACCATTATAAATATTCCCTTCCATGCTGAGCTGACCATTTTCATAATAATATTTCCATAAGCCATAGTTTGAATTGCCCTTTAACTGACCCCTCATTTTCAGTTTCCCCCCTTCATAATAATAATTCCAGTATCCGGTAGGATCGTTATTCTGGTAAAAACCTTCAGATTTGGTGT
>CAYMFU010000071.1:0-9369 GCA_964389805.1 uncultured Roseivirgaceae bacterium
TCTGTCAGGATTTTCCGAAGTATTTTCCGATCTAAGGGATCTAAGTGTGCCACAACGGGCAATCTGCCTATTAATTCAGGAATTAAACCGTATGATTTCAGGTCTACAGCATTTACATATCTATACAGATTATCTTTATCAATTTCTTGCCGGATACTGGTATCCGTTTTGGAGGCAAATCCTAGTGGCCGCGTGTCAATTCTTTTGGCAATATGTTTGTCAATGCCGTCAAATGCGCCTCCACATATAAATAGGATGTTTTCCGTATTCACAGCGATCATTTTCTGGTCAGGATGCTTTCTGCCGCCCTGGGGTGGTACATTGACTACGGTTCCTTCCAAAAGTTTTAAAAGGGCTTGCTGAACACCTTCGCCACTGACATCCCTCGTTATTGACGGATTATCTGACTTCCGGGCTATTTTATCTATTTCATCAACATAAACAATGCCTCTTTCAGCTGCTTCCACATCATAATTTGAAGCCTGTAAAAGCCGTGTGAGGATGCTTTCCACATCTTCACCCACATAACCTGCTTCAGTAAGAACTGTAGCATCAGCTATGCAGAAAGGCACCTGAAGCATATTGGCAAGGGTTCTGGCCAGGTAGGTCTTGCCCGTACCGGTTTCACCCACCATAATAATGTTGGATTTCTCGATGACCACATCGTCTTCATCCTCCTTTAAGGGCTGCATCAACCTTTTATAATGGTTATATACAGCCACAGAAATTACCTTTTTAGCTTCATCCTGTCCAACTACGAACTGGTCAAGGAAATCCTTCATTTCTGAAGGTTTAATTAAATTAAAAGTGGGTTTTTGTCCATCTTCCTTTATTTTCTTTTCTTCCATAAGGATCTGATAGGCCTGGTCAATACAGTAATTGCATATATGGGAATTTATTCCCGAGACCATCAGGTCAACATCCTTCTTGCTTCTCCCACAAAATGAACAGGATACTTGTGCCATGGTTAATTTGTTTATTTACGCTTTTCTAATACTTCGTCAATCAATCCATATTTTTTGGCGTCTTCAGCTTTAAGCCAAAAATCCCTATCAGAGTCTTTTTCTATTTGTTCATACGTTTTTCCACTATGCTTGGATAATACATTGTACAAATCTTTCTTTACGGAAAGTGTTTGTTTCAGGGATATTTCCATGTCTGAAGCTTGCCCCTGCATGCCGCTCATTGGCTGGTGGATCATGATTCTTGAGTGAGGAAGTGCAGACCTCTTCCCCTTGGCTCCTCCGGCCAGCAATACAGCAGCCATAGAAGCAGCCAGGCCGGTACAAATAGTACTTACATCTGGAGTAACGAGCTGCATGGTGTCATAAATGCCTAATCCGGCATAAACCGAACCTCCCGGGCTGTTAACATACAGCAAGACATCTTTTTGTGAATCTACGGATTCCAGGAATAGCAATTGGGCTGTAATTATATTAGCAATATTGTCGTCAACCGGCAGACCAAGAAATATGATCCTGTCCATGATTAACCTGGAGAAGACATCAATTTCACGGAAATTGGTGGGTCGTTCTTCTATTACTGCCCTGGTCATATTATCTACTGATTGAACATATTTGTCAAAAGCAGTTCCGCTAACATTTTTGTCCTTAACTGCGTATTTTCTGAATTCTTCTTTATTTAACATGTTATTGCCTGTTTTATTGCTCCAATTATAAAAAAAAAGCCCTTCAATAAAAAGGACTTTGCATATAAACAATTCATATCCTCATTTAGTTCGAAACTATCTTAGAAAATTCATCCGGTTTTACTTTTTTGAAGGAGATATCCATCTTTTCATAAATGAAATCCATGATCTTGTCATTTCTTACCTTGTTAAATGTATTCATGTAATTCTGCCCGTCATTTCCCTGTAAATAATTTTCAGCAAATGAATCAAGATTTTCACTCATATTATCGGTCATGCCATAGGAGGCAAATTGTGCCATGATCAATTCCTTCGCACTGGCAACTACATCCGGATGTTCAACTTTGATATCATTTTCTTCAGCTACCTTATTTACAATCAAGCTCCACTTCAGTTCCTTTATATAATTTTCGAAGTCCTTATTTAGATCTTCTTCATTGATTTTATCCTTATTGGATACCAGAATCCACTTTTTATAGAAGGCATCTGGAACTTCAATTTTTGAAGTATCGAGAAGTTTATCCTGTATCAACTTTTGAGTATAGCCCTTAGCTTCCTGGTTATAATTTTTTTCCAGGGTTTCCTTCAGCTTTTTCATGAATTCCTCTTCATTCTTCACAGCATCCTTGCCGAATACTTTGTCAAAAAGTTCCTGGTTTATTTCTGCGTTTTCTACCCGGTTGATCTTATTGATCTTGAAAGTGAATAAACCCTTCAGCTCTTTTATTTCCTCATCCGATTTTCTTAGGATCGTGGAAGCTGTTGCATCATCCACAAAGATCTTTTTCGGATCAATTTCAATTGTATCTTCCTTTTTAAGGCCTATAAATTTTTTCGCATCTTTAGCTTTCAGTTGATTGGCGGTAATCCAGATCTCTTCCTTGTATGCACTTGATTCCTGTGTCAGTTCTCCCATCAGATCATCACCTTCCTGAATTTCCTCCGGCTCAGAATAATTTCCATACTGTTTTTTTATACTATCCAGGGTAGTTTCAATGGTTTTCTTATCCGCCTGTATCTCGTACGCTTTAATCTTTTGTGCAAGGTTCAGGTCAAATTCGGCTACCAGCCCTATTTCGTATTCGAATTCAAACTCCTTTTGATTTTCCCAGTCAATGCCAGCTGTTTTATCGTGGTTAGGTAAAGGCTCACCTATTAACTTGATCTTATTTTCTTTGATATAATCTGTAATAGATTTAGAAAGAATTTCATTGATCTCCTCAACTAGTATGGATTTTCCATATAATTTTTTGATCAATCCAGGAGGTACTTTGCCCGGGCGAAAACCTTTGATAGTAGCCTTCTTTGAATAATCTTTTACTTTTTCTTCAACTTTGGGTTGATAATCTTTCTCCTTTAGTGTAATTTTAATTTGGCCTTCAGTGGCCGTGCTTTTATCTAATACGATATCCAAGGTTCTAATATTTATATTAAAAACGATAAAATAAAACCCTCAATCTTGAAATCAAGAGAAAAAGAGGGTTACAGTGTGCGGATGAAGGGACTCGAACCCCCATGCCTTGCGGCGCTAGATCCTAAGTCTAGTGCGTCTACCAATTTCGCCACATCCGCATAAATATTGTCAGATGATAGAATATTCAGCAATCTTTGGTCAATTATCAAATATTAATGAATCGTAAAGGAACATCGATATTTGACATTCATCCAAACAGGGATGAAAAACGGAATGCAAAGGTAATGATTTATGGCTTAAAACCATAATGATTCGTATATTTTAGTGGGCACTTTATTTGCGGGAAATGATAATTACTGACGAAGAAGTTGAAAAGAAAGAAATAGTACGGAAATACAGAAGATTGCTCAGGCATGCGAAGCCATTTTTGAAGGACGGCGATGCTAAGTTGATCAAAAAGGCGTTTAATACATCCATGGAGGCACACACGGGAATGAGAAGAAGATCCGGTGAGCCTTATATCTACCATCCGCTCGAAGTAGCTATGATCGCAGTTGATGAAATTGGCTTAGGCACTACTTCGATAATATCTGCCATTTTGCACGATGTGGTGGAAGATACAGAGTTTGAAATTGAAGATATTGAGAGGGAATTTGGCCCTAAGATTGCCAAGATCATTGATGGTTTAACCAAGATCTCAGGCGTATTTGAATACGGCACATCTGCTCAGGCTGAGAATTTTAGGAAGATGTTGCTCACTTTATCCGAAGATGTGCGGGTGATATTGATCAAACTGGCCGACCGGCTTCATAATATGCGTACCCTGTCCAGTCTACCCAGGAATAAGCAGCTCAGGATCGCCTCAGAAACCATTTACCTTTATGCACCTTTGGCACATCGTCTTGGTCTTTATGCCATTAAGACGGAGATGGAAGACCTTTATTTGAAATATACTGATGAGGAGGTGTATCATGAGATTGAAGAGAAGCTGGAAGCGAATAAACCTATACGTGACCGTTTCATAAGAAGGTTTATCACACCGGTACAGGAGGAATTGTCTGCCCAGAGCTTCAGATTTAAGATCAAGGGAAGGCCTAAGTCCATTTATTCTGTATGGAATAAAATGAAGATCCAGAATATTCCGTTTGAGGAGGTGTATGATCTCTTCGCCGTCCGTATTATTCTGGAATCAGCTCCCGAACATGAAAAAGCTGCCTGTTGGCAGGTATATTCTATCGTTACTGATTTTTATAAGCCCAACCCAGACAGACTCCGTGACTGGATCAGCACACCCAAAAGTAATGGGTATGAATCCTTACACACTACGGTTATGAGCCGGACAGGATTATGGGTGGAGGTGCAGATCAGAACCCGTCGAATGGATGAAATCGCTGAAAAGGGATATGCCGCTCACTGGAAGTATAAAGATCTGCCTAGCAAGTATAAAGCATCTGTTGAGACCGGCCTTGAAGAATGGATAAGCCGGGTTAGAGATATGCTTGAGCAGAATGATACCAATGCCATTGAGTTTGTAGATGACTTCAGGTCAAACTTATTTAATGAAGAGGTATTTGTATTTACTCCTAAAGGAGATCTTAAAATACTGCCTAATGGAGCTAAGGCCCTGGATTTTGCCTTCGATATTCACTCAGAAGTCGGGGCGCATTGTATAGGTGCAAAAGTTAACCAGAAGCTGGTATCCCTCAATCATACCCTGAAGAATGGCGATCAGGTTGAAATTTTAACCTCTATCAAACAAAAACCCAGTGAAGACTGGCTTCGTTTCGTTGTTACTTCCAAAGCGAAATCAAAGATCAAGGATCTTCTGAAGAGTGAAAGAAAAACAGTTATCGCTCAGGGGAAGGAAGTGGTGCTGCGGAAGCTAAAGCAGATGAAGATCAATCCAAATGATGAGGTCTATAATCAGATTCGGGCTTATTTTGATGCCAATACAAATAACGAACTTTTTTATAAGGTTGGGAATGATGAGATAGATCACAAGGAGATTAAAAAATTCAGAGAGGTCCAGGAGAAAAGAAAGGCAGAGATATCACCAAAAGTGCAGGATGCTCAGACTTTTGAAAAGCAATTAACAGCGGTGACCGGAAAATCAAGAGATATGCTCTTGATCGGTGAGGACATGGACATCATTGACTATACTTTTGCTAAGTGTTGCAATCCCATCCCCGGGGATGATGTTTTTGGTTTTGTTACCGTGAATGAAGGTATAAAGGTGCACCGGACTTCATGCCCAAATGCGATAGAATTGATGTCACGTCACGGACACCGGGTAATTAAAGCCAAATGGACCTCACAAAAGAAAGTTGCATTCCTTGCAGGTGTAAAATTGATCGGGACTGACCGGATAGGTATTATTAACGATGTAACTACAATCATATCCAATGAGTTGAAGGTCAATATGCGGTCGATATCCATTGATACCGACAGCGGAATCTTTGAAGGAAGGATTATGCTGTACGTAAATGATACCATACACCTTGAATTATTGATCAATAAGCTTCGAAAGGTAAACGGAATTGTTAAGGTGATCCGGTTTGATACAAAAGAGTAAATTCGTCCGATAAATCATTTGATATCTCAGTTTTTGAAGCATATATATTCTATATTTGCATACCACAGTAGGTCTTAATAAATGCCATGAATGAACAGATTTTTACTGAAGTAAAAAGGATTTTCACTCAATACCTGGAGAATAAAAATCTTCGCAAAACGCCTGAAAGGTTTGCAATACTTGAAGAGATTTATTACCGGGATGGTCATTTTGATGTAGAATCTTTATACATAAGTATGAAGAATAAAAATTACAGGGTAAGCAGAGCTACTGTATATAATACATTGGACCTTCTGGTAGAATGTGATCTTGTCAGCAAACACCAGTTTGGCAAAAACCTTGCCCAATACGAGAAATCATATGGTTACAAACAGCATGACCATATATTACTTGAAGATGGTAAGTTAATAGAATTCTGTGATCCCCGGATACAGAATATCAAAAATACTCTGGAAGAGATGTTTAAAATTGATATCACTCATCATTCCCTGTATTTTTTTGCAAAAAGTAAATCCGTAAGTAAATAATTTTATACAAATTTCATGGAGCATTCTTATACAATCCTTGATAATATTTTAATTCTTACCCTGAAGGGAGATCTAATAGGTGAAAATAACGGGCCGGAACTGGTCAATGTGGTAAATGATCAGTTACATGATAATATGACCCGTTGTGCTGTTGATCTATCCGAAGTAAGGTATATGAACAGTAGTGGCATAGGGGTACTGATTACTCTATTAACTAAATTCCGTAATCAGGAAGGAGAAATGATTTTGGTGAAACCATCAGAAAAAATTGAAAAACTTCTGCTAATAACTAAACTAAATAATATTTTTTCAATTGTAGAAAGCAAAGAGGAAGCAATTGAATTGTTAAAAGCTTTATAGCAAAACGCTTCTGCATTTTTCACGATTTGATCAATTTAAAAGAAAATTCGAAATGAAAGTTGACGTATTATTAGGTCTTCAGTGGGGAGATGAAGGGAAGGGGAAAATTGTTGATTACCTGGCTCCTAAATATGATGTAGTAGCCCGGTTTCAGGGAGGGCCAAATGCTGGCCACACCCTTGAGTTTGATGGGATAAAACATGTATTACATCAAATTCCTTCCGGAATATTCAGGGATGACATCAAGAATTACATTGGAAATGGTGTCGTTCTTGATCTGGTGATCCTGAGAAAAGAGATTGAAGCCCTTTTCAAGTATAACCTTAAGCCTGTTGATAATCTATTTATTTCGAAAAAAACTCAACTCATACTCCCTACACACCGTTTGCTGGACGCAGCATATGAAAAGTTGAAAGGGAAAAACAAAATAGGATCTACGTTAAAAGGGATAGGTCCGGCATACCAGGATAAAGTGGCAAGGATTGGCTTAAGGGTCGGCGATATATTACGAACCGATTTTGAAGATAGGTATGAGAAATTGAGCAAAAAACATGAGGGCCTTCTGAATTCTCTGGATTTCGATTATGACCTCACTGAGCTGAAAAAGGAATTTTATGATGCTGTAGAATTTATAAAAGAATATAAGCTTGTTGATGGAGAGTATTTTATTTCATCTCAACTTAAAAATAACAAATCCGTTATTGCAGAAGGTGCCCAGGGTTCATTGCTGGATATCGATTTTGGGAACTATCCATTTGTAACCAGTTCAAATACAACGGCAGCTGGTGCAGCTATAGGTTTAGGAATAGCTCCTTCATTGCTTGGCCATGTATTTGGCATATTTAAAGCATACTGTACCCGGGTAGGCAGCGGACCATTCCCAACAGAGCTCCTGAATGATCTGGGTGAAAAATTACGAGCTGAGGGACATGAATATGGAGCTACAACGGGTAGGCCAAGAAGATGTGGATGGCTTGATCTGCCAGCCCTGAAATATGCAATAATGATCAATGGTGTATCAAAGCTGTTTATGATGAAGGCCGATGTCCTGAGTGGCATGGATAATATATTTGTATGTACCAGTTATAAACTTCCAGATGGCGGCATCACAGAAGAAATACCATATGAAATCAATGATATAAAAATTGAACCACAAATGATCGAATTTGACAGCTGGCCTGAAATTGGGAACACAACCGAATATTCATCTTTACCTGGTAACCTGAGAGATTACGTGGATTATCTGGAAAAAGAATTGAAAGTACCCATAGAAATTGTTTCTACCGGCCCGGACAGGAAAAATACGGTCCTGAGAAATTCCTGAACATATTACTTACCAGATTTAAATATATAAGATGAGTGCAGCAACCTTGATGATCATCTTTTTGTTGATCATATTAATAGAGTTTGTTTTTGAAAAAGTGCTTGCATTTTTAAATTATCGAAGTTTGAAAGATAATTTGCCTGACAAGTTAAAGGGAATTTACGATGCGGAAAAATACAGCAAATCCATAGCTTACAACCGTGAAAATGCAAGATTTGGATTTATTACCTCAATAATCAGCTTTTTACTTATAGTGATTTTGATTATCACAGGTTTTTTTGGGACACTGGATGGCTGGATCAGGACTTTTATCGACAACGAGATCCTGATATCGCTTTTGTTTTTTGGGATCCTGTTTATTGCATCTGACGTTCTTAAT
Organism: uncultured Roseivirgaceae bacterium; assembly: GCA_964389805.1. Lineage (GTDB taxonomy): Bacteria > Bacteroidota > Bacteroidia > Cytophagales > Cyclobacteriaceae > JAGTVG01. Next base: position 8,225 of record CAYMFU010000071.1, read on the forward strand.
ACACCATTTTCTTTATATGACACCTTTGTGATTGAAGAAAAATATGGATTTAATAAGACTACGCCCAAAACCTATATATTGGATAAACTGAAAGGCTATTTATTGGCTATTGTTATTGGAGGATTATTGATATCAGCCCTTCTCATGCTGATCCAGTTCATGGGACAGCATTTCTGGGTCTATTTCTGGATTATAATAGCGGCTTTTTCTGTTTTTATGAACATCTTTTATACCTCTCTGATCGTTCCCTTATTTAACAAATTGGTGCCACTTGAGAACGACGAATTAAAAGGAGCAATCCTGGCCTACAGCAAGGGTGTAAATTTTCCTCTGGATAATGTATTTATGATCGATGGTTCAAAACGTTCTACAAAGGCCAATGCCTATTTCTCCGGATTAGGAAAAAAGAAGAAAATAGTATTATTTGATACCCTTATAGAAAATCATAATACCGATGAATTAGTGGCTGTTTTAGCCCATGAAGTAGGTCATTATAAGAAAAAACATGTAATTATGGGCCTTATCAGTTCAATATTTCAGAGCGGAGTAATGCTGTTTATCATGTCCCTAATGATCTTCAATCCGTTGCTTTCTGAAGCATTTGGTGGAGGACAGTTAAGCATTCACCTGAACCTTTTAGCTTTTTTCATTCTTTTTTCACCCATATCTTCTTTAACAGGGATTATCATGAACGTGATTTCCCGTAAAAACGAATTCGCTGCTGATAAATATGCCGCGATAACGTATAAATCGGAACCTCTGCAGGAAGCATTGAAAAAACTTTCGGTAAATAATCTGGGTAATTTAACGCCGCACCCCTGGTACGTTTTTGTTAATCATTCCCATCCGCCTTTATTGTCTAGGCTCGATGCATTGGAACTGTATAAATCCCCTTAATTTATTTCAAATGATCGATAACAGGTATTTAAAACAATCCAGGATTACATTTCTTCTGGCATATCCTGTTATGCTCAGCCAGTTAGGTCAGATTCTGGTAGGGGTTTCCGATAGTGTTATGGTTGGTCAACTAGGTACAGCCCCCTTAGCCGGGGTTTCCTTAGGTAACAGCATTTTTATTTTATTTCTCACCTTTGGAATTGGAATTTCCTTTGGCATTACTCCATTAGTCGCTAAGGCAGATGGCG
>CAYMFU010000072.1:0-3667 GCA_964389805.1 uncultured Roseivirgaceae bacterium
AATGGGCACTATTGATCCGTCCACCATCATAGACCTGACTTCTAAGATCGATGCAAATGGCCGTCTTCAATGGGAAGTTCCGGAAGGAGATTGGATAATTCTGCAATCCGGGATGGTCCCTACCGGCGCCACCAACGTGCCTGTGCCTCCGGAAGCCACAGGATTCGAATGTGATAAGTTTACTTTGGAAGCCATAGAGACCCATTTTGATGGATTTATTGGCAATTTTCTTGAAAGAGTACCAGCCGACAAGCGAAATTCACTAAAAACAGTGGTTATTGACAGCTATGAGGTGGGACCCCAGAACTGGACAAACAACTTCCGTCAAATATTCCTCGAAAGATACGGTTATGATCCAATACCCTGGTTGCCGGTATTCAGTGGTAAAATTGTGGATAATGAAGAAAAATCAGACCGGTTTTTATGGGACCTGCGCAGGCTAACGGCAGATCTTATTTCTGAGGTATATGTAACCCGACTGAAGGAAATGTGTAATGATCAGGGTATTGAACTATGGGTGGAGAATTATGGACACTGGGGTTTCCCCGCTGAATTTCTTCAGTACGGTGGAAGGGCGGATAAAATATCAGGTGAATTCTGGTATGAAAACCACCTTTGGGATCTGGGGCCACTTGAATGCAGGGCAGCCAGCTCTGCCGCTCACATTTATGGTAAATCTCAGGTATTTGCAGAAGCATTTACCGCAGGTTTCAATTTTAAACAATATCCCGCCAGTATGAAATCCAGGGGAGATGAGATGTTCTGTGAAGGTATTAACCATATGGTACAACATGTGTACATTCATCAACCCTGGGAGGACAGGATCCCGGGTGTAATTGCCTGGTTTGGCATGAGTTACCAGCGACATAATACATGGTTCGAACAAAGTCGTGCCTGGAATGAATACCTCAGCAGGTGCCATTTTATGCTTCAGCAAGGACTTCCTATTACCGACATCTGCTATTTTATTGGAGAAGATGCACCAAAAATGACAGGTATCCTGGAACCAGATCTTCCTGATGGATATGATTATGATTTTATTAACAGTGATGTGATTATGAACAGGCTGTCGGTCAAAGATGGTCTCCTTACATTACCAGACGGGAAAGCATATGAGCTTATGGTCCTTCCTCCATTGAAGACCATGCGGCCTGAAATGATAAGGAAGATCAGGGAATTATTGAATCTGGGAGCCAGGATATACGGCCCTCCACCAATAAAATCTCCAAGCCTTGAGAACTATCCTTTAGCTGATGAAGAGGTTAAAGAGATATCCACAGAAATCTGGTGCGAAATTGAAGTTGAACCGCTAATTCATAAAAAAGTTGGTAAAGGTCAGCTGTTTTATGGTCAGGATCTTTCATATGTTTTAAACGAATTGGACATTGCGCCTGATGTTACCCTTCAGGATGCAAGTATTCTATGGACTCACCGCCGTATACAAGGAACCGATATATATTTCATCTCAAACCAGGAAGCCGAATCAAAAGAAATCGAACTTTCTTTTCGTATTGACGGAAAGATCCCGGAAATATTGGATCCGGCAAGCGGGACTATTAAAAAAATGGCAAACTTCTTAAGTAGCGAAGGAAGAGTTAAAGTGCCTTTGAAACTGGATGTGCATGGATCTGTATTTGTTGTATTCAGGGAACCTGTAAATAAGCCGGTTATTCAGAATGTAACGTATATTCCGGCCTCAGCAGGTACCCAAACTGAAGCTCAGGCTAATCCTGCAAACATTACTTTCTCTGATAAAAGGAATATCGTATTAACCACTAAAAAGGAAGGTAAATATAAGCTTGCCAATTCAGATATGGAGGAAAAAATAGTTGTAGTTTCGGGGATCCCAAAGCCTGTCAAAATTGACAGGAAGTGGGAAGTAAGATTCCCGGTAAACTGGGACACGCCCACAGATACAATATTTAATGAACTTATCTCCTGGACTGATCACCCTCACGAAGGTATCAGACACTTTTCCGGCACTGCCAGATATTTTAATGAATTCAATCTGACAGAGGAAATTATACACCCGGACCTGAACATATTACTGGACTTGGGAGAAGTTATGGTCATGGCTGAGATTATCGTTAATGGTAAAAACCTAGGGATTCTATGGAAAAAACCTTTTCTCATAGATATTACTGAAGCAATCCATACAGGTAAAAATGAAATTGAACTGAGAATTACTAATACCTGGTGGAACCGACTTGTTGGTGATCAAAAATATCCCAATGGTTTCCCCGGATCTTCAGCTGAAAAGCCAAGGACTTATACAACTTACAAGGCTTGGAATGCAAATGAAAATTTATTGCTTTCCGGATTGCTCGGCCCCTTACAGATTTATGTTGAAAAAAGGTATATTATATCGATTCGCAGGTAAAGAGAAGTACCGGTTCTATATTAAAATCCTGTTTGTTGATAAAGAAAGTGATTAGAAAAATGCTATTCTTGGAAAATGATACTAAGTATGCGTTTTAACACTGGCTTGTAAGCAATCGTTTGGAACTCATCAGTCATAATGAAATCTGCATTTAGCAATAAGTATTTCATCGTTATTCACACGGTAAATTAATCGATGCTCTTGGTCAATTCTTCTGGACCAAAAGCCCTTATATTTATACTTAAGAGGTTCTGGTTTACCTAAACCAGATTGAGGATTTCTGGCTATATCTTTAAGAATATCATTTATTCTCTTAAGGATTTTCTTATTTGTTTTTTGCCAGTATAAGTAATCCTCCCAAGATTCGTCAACAAAAATATATTTCACTCCTCTATAAGATCTTTATGAAATGACGAACCCTTCCCGAGTTTTTCTATAGCAGAATCGAGTCTGGCTTCATTAGATTTTGATGATAATTCATGTTGCGTGGCAGTTAATGAATTATATTCATCTAATGAAATTACAACGACACCATTATCTTTGCCACGATTGATAATCAAGGTTTCAAAGTTCTCTGTGACGCTATCAAGGTATCTTTTGATATCCTTTCTAAAATTTGATATAGTTGTCGTTAACATATTATGAAATATTTAGTACAGATCTATGTACAAAATTACGTACAAAATAATTGATTTCCAAATTTCAATCTCTTTTTACATATGTTTGCTAACTGAGGATAACTAATAGGATGATAGGAACCAGGGGATCTTATAATCACACTCAGCATATTGCTATTTATCTTTATATTTATGAAAAATAATCTCAGGGAGGTTCAAACCTACTACACCTTAAAATTATATGATCATGGATAGCCGAATTCCGTTAAGCCAAAACGTCCGGGATCAATACTGATACTCCAATGCCAAAATCGGCAATAGCAATCACCCAATAACTTAACCAAAGCCAAAGTATTTTTGATTTCTTCCTATAATGCTTCTATATCAAAAACTTCAACAGTCAATTCGAATTATTCCACAACGATCTCATCAATCGTGATATTGGCTGGTCTTCCAGCTCCTGGATGCCAATCCGGAGTATTGCCAATGGTATGTGCAATCACTTTCACATACCTTGCATTTCGAGGCTCAAACTCAGCAATAAAACCCCGCTGTTGCCCGCCGTATTGATCGATCGGCAAGGTATTATTCACCGAGGCCACCAGATCAAAGACTTTCCCATCCTCGGATACAAAATACTCTACTTTTTCGGGAAATAACCTTAACCAAT
>CAYMFU010000073.1:0-25283 GCA_964389805.1 uncultured Roseivirgaceae bacterium
AACTTGCAGGGCCTATGGAAAGATACGCGATTTCTGTTCGCATATGATTCCAATCACTGTAACCTCTGTTTAGGATTCCCAATGCTGCTCCCAGTTTAAATAATGGATTCTGAAGTGGAAGATTGAAAGTTTTTGCAGCGAGTCCGATGCCCATGGTGCTGATCGTATCAGATGATTTATTTAAAGCCATAAGGCTGTGATAAGCGATTTGATTTCCCTGGGATTTTGCCTTGTCAAAACCAGGTTCTAAAAACACTTTTGTGCTCCAGGGATCTTTTACCGGAAAAGCCGGTGTGGTTGTCATAAGTCCTCCTATAGCTCCATTTACGTAAATGGCAATACCTCCAAGACCTTCAATTAAAAGACTATCGTTGGAGTATATTCCTTGTTCAATTCCTTCCCGAACATAATGGGGGAAATCTGAAGTAATGAGGAGGTTGCTACTCCATAATGTTTCAGGATGATTAGCCCAACCGATCAATGTGCCAATCGTTTCATTGGAGTTCAATTTCATTACCTGCATTATAGTTAAGGGATTATCGTATACCAGCGGTTTCCGGGTATCTGTTACCAGATCCTCTAAACTTTCATGGTCCTGAGCGAATTTGATTTTTGCAGGCTGAAGGTTCTCACAAGCCATTTCTATAGACTTGATTATTTGATCCTTTACAAATACCAGATATGTTTCATCAATGCCACTTTTTAAAAAACCAGGCCCCCACAATCCCATTAGATCGGGAGCTTCATGAGTGTGGGTTGAAGAAACGATAGAATAGCCTATGCCTGCCTCTGGGTTTATATTTTTTCGTATATCAATAAATTCGTCATGAAACAAACCAATGGCATCAATTACTGTCAATGAAATCCGAATATTTCCATCTTCAATTACCATAGTGCGCGCCCAAAGGTCATCATGGACCCCATTGGCAGCTCTCTTATTGTCAAATCCAGCCATCCATACTGCATCAAAGATGCCGTTTCCATTTCCATCAACATAGACGTCACCATCATCAGGTTCATATTGCGCATCATTATTCAGGTCCTGCCATTGGTCAGGGACATCTGGTGTGATTGGCAATGCTGAGAAACCAGCCTTTAGGATACTTTCAGCATTTGGTTTAATTATTATATCAACATTATAGTCAGGATTTCTGTCTTTAAGATTTGAGAACACAAATAAAGAAAATATTACTATTAGTAAAAGGAACAGGAAACCAAACCATTTTAAAATTCTTAACATGCAGCTACTTTTTTACAGTAAAAATAGTTTATCAGCGGAACAGTTGATTTATTCAGCTTCTTTTATCCACTTTAATTTGGCAATCCGGATGCCCTGCAGATCATCTTTCAAGGCGGCGATATACCATTTGTCGTTGTGATTAAAAATTTCAGGAGCAGCAACAGCCAGTCCTTTAACCAGATATTTATCATTATCAATTCCGAAATCTACAGGATCTTCTGATCTGTACACATTGGTTTTTGGCGGGCTGATTAGCTTGCCCGCTTTATAATTTCCATAGGAATATGTTCTAAATAGAAAATATGAATTCTTTGTCAGTTCAATCACATGGGGGCATTCTGCAAACCATAGTTCCCCTTTGCCTGGACTGCCCCCATAACTTACTATTTCGGAATCGCCCCAGGAATAGAAATCAGAAGATGTTCTGACATAAATTGCACCATCGTTACCGGGGTGTGCGGTATAATAACAATACCAAAGATCATTGCTGTTTATAAGCATGGGATCCCTGGTATTTGTTTCCTTTTGATCTCCGAAAAGTTTAGGACTTCCGTTTCTGAGCACTCGCTTAAAATTTTTGCCATCATCGCTTACCGCCAGACAAATATTATTCCAGTCGCCATAGAACATATAATATTTGCCTTGGGAGTTGATCACATAAGGGGCTTGAAGCCCTCCGGGAGTTTCTCCCAGACTTGAATCAGCCCTCATCGCAATTCCCATGGGTGCCCAGTTTTTCTGATCTAATAATTTGCCCTCCCATCTATGGAATAATCTGGTATTTCCTGATTCCTTTGTCTTGCGAATGCAGGACCATAATTGCCACGTACCATCAGCCGCCTGCCATATACCAAAATCAACAGGTTGTTGTTCCGGGGATGTGAGGATTCCAAGGTCAGGATTGTCAGCCACATGCCACCATTCACCATCAATGTCTGGGACTATGGCAAGGGTAGTATTTCTCTTTTCTGAACAGGAAACTGAAAGAAGAAAAAATACTAATAAAAGGGGAGGGGTAAATGATTTAATAGCTCTTACTAATTCCATGAAACCTCTATTTCTATTTTTATATTTCCTGTTGATTACGATTCCTTTATATTAAAATCCAGCTTACCATAATTCCTAATTGTTCAACGATTTAATTCCGATCCTATAAATTCACCGCTCCATTTAAGGAGTCCAGAAAGGATCCCCTGCAGGAATAAAATGTATAGGAATATCTTCAATGATCCCGCCTAACCAGGTTGCCAGGTATTCCATACCCGCTTCTTCAGAATTTACGTGCCCAAGTAATATCATGGCTTTTTTCATATTCAATCCATCGGCATCCCTTACATAGGTGATACTTTCCCACTCAGGGACCTCACCTGCAACCAGTACCTCTACATCATCACGTTCAAGCATTCTCACATGATTCATATAACCTGGTGCACCTGGTGACAGGCCTACTTCAGTAAACTTCATTTCAGGGTTTCCGATTACCCTAACAGGAGAATTGTCAAATCTTTCTTTAAGTTGAGTAGCGAATTCGCCGACTGTTGATTCCGGGAATTTGAAAACCAGCAAGTCTGGATTGACCTGGTATTCCTGCCATCCCAGTTTATTTATCATACCTTTGAATATCCCATCAGGCTGAGTCCTATGCCAATGATCATGGAAGCGGAAAACAATAAGACCATTATCCTCTATAAATTTTAATTTCTCCTGATAAACAGGATCACTTTTCAAGTGATCAACCTCATCGAGGTGATTATAAAATGTAGGTTCATGTGAGATGATAAGGTTACAATTTAAGTCCAAAGCCCGTTTCAATACATCGATTGTAACAATAAAAGTGGTGGCAATTCCTGTGACCTCGGTGTCCGGATCTCCAGCTTTGAAGGTATCCACGGTTTTATCAGCCCATTTACAGGTTAAATTGGATTTTATAGTTTCTATAACCTCTATGGCTGTTGGATTGTCTGATGCTGCAGAGTTGCATCCAATTAAATGCATGCCCATGAAGAAGATAATTACAATGTAATTTTTCATAATTTAAATTTAAGATTTAATAAACTTAGGATACCCAATTATATTCTTATTCATATCTCAATGATTGAATTGGATCCTGCGCTGCAGCCTTTCTCGCAGGTGCATATCCAAAAATAATACCTATACTAACAGCCACGCCGAATGATAACAAGATGCTAAAGCCACTTATAATAGTTGGAATGTCTGCCAGGTTAGAAATGATATAGGCAATTAATATTCCCACGATTACACCAACAATCCCCCCTGAAAAACTAATTAGAATTGCTTCCATTATAAACTGGAAGGCAATGTCATTTTTCTTTGCTCCAATAGCTTTTCTGATCCCTATTTCTTTGATTCTTTCTAATACTGAAGCCAACATAATGTTCATTATCCCTATTCCTCCAACCAACAGGGAAATCGCTGCTATAGCTCCCAGTACAAAGTTGAATACGCTCTTTGTCCTTTGCTGTTGTTTTAACAGCATTTCAGGAATAGAAATCTCATAATCCACTATATCATTATGTTTTCTTTTCATCATTTTTGACAAGACCTGTGCGATCCCATTCAATTTTTCAGTTTCTCCAACCTGAATCGTCAGCCGGTCTAACTGGTGATAATTTGGGAATTCATCTCTTTCTTCAGGAGAAGTCCTGTTAAACAATTTAATTTTAGCATCAGTGATCAGGTTCCTGTTTTCGTACCTGATCAAAACAGTATTAATAGTTGTGTAAACATCCATATTGTAGTCTCTGATACCCAGATTTGATATGAATTTCTTAGATATAAATCTTTCTGACAGAACCCCAATTACCTTCAACCAATGATCTCCAACCTTAATCTTTTTACCAATCGGATCTTCCTCACTAAAAAATCGTGATTTTATACTATTGCCTATAATACAAACCGCTCTGCCATATTTCAGATGCTCTTTATTAAAATATTTGCCCTGTGACAGGTTAAAGCCTGATACTTCAAAATATTTATTGTCCACGCCAACAAGCTTTGCAGATCTTCTGAAAGCATTTCTTGTTACGTACGTATCAATTATAATTTCCGGGGAAATCCTCGATATGCCCGGGATAATGTTTTCAATGCTCTCCGCATCATAAATAGTTAGACCAGTGGATAGATTTTTTTTACCTGATTCTGTAGATGAGTTTTCATCGATCTGGCCTTCCTTCTGTTCTACAATTGGTTTAATAACTATGTTATTTACTCCAACCAGTTTGATCTGATCCATTATCTCCTGTTGAGCACCTGAACCTATAGCAACCATGGCAATTACAGCTGAAACACCAAATATTATCCCAAGCGCTGTTAAAAAAGAACGTAATTTATTAGCCAGAACAGCTTCAAGTGATATTGTGAAATTCGTGGAAATTCTTTCGATCATGGGTAAAACTTAGTTAGCGGATAGTAGCTCTATGTTTTTCCCTTCTGATCCTGGAGGATCAGACAGATATAGTACATCGCCTTCTTCCAATCCTTCCTTTACAATGGTTTCATCTGAATTTGAAATTCCAGTTTTGATTTGCTGCTTTATATACCCCAGACCGGATTTGACATAAACATATGTGATTGAGTCACCCTGGCTGTGAATACATTCTACAGGAATAAACAATACATCTGTGATCTCCTCTGCCAAAATACTATTAGAAGTGGTCATACCTGGGCGGAGGGTAGTGTCAGATTCATGGATTTCAATCAGGATCTGAAAAACCTTGGCATCCGTTTTGGGTCTTTGTTCCCCGATATTTGCTACTTCAACAACAGTCCCGGTTAACTTTTTGTTAGGAAAAGCATCGAGCCCAATCTCAACTTCCTGATCCTCACTAACATAATTTATGTCTACCTCATTGATATAAGTTCTCGAGATCATTTTGGTTAAATCCGGCAAGGTAGCCACAACAGGATCCCAGGCGCGTACCGTGGCTCCAACACCTTGTTTTTCACCTCGCCAGTTTCTTTTATAAATTACCATTCCATCTTCCGGAGCTGAAATATTGAATTTTTCCTGTAGGCTTTGCAGAAAATCAAACCATCTCTTATCCTCCAGCATTTCAGACCGTGACTCCGTCACCTGTGCTATCGCTTTTTCGACCTTAAGCTGATAATTTTCAACTGCTTGCTCATAGGCCCTGCTTGCTTTTTCCAATTCATATTCAGCCTGCTTAATCGTCGCAGGGGGTTCAAATTTAGATTGCTCAAGAGCAATCCGTTTTTGTTCAATATCATATTTGAGATTGATCATATTATCTCTTTCCTGCCTTAGTTCAAGGGCTGTATCTAATTTTGCTTGTGTGTATTGTGATGAGCTTTGAACAAGATCATTTTCTTCATTTTGAATTCTGTCGGAAAGTTCAGCTGCATCCAGTCTGGCTACAAAATCGCCCTTTTTTACTACAGTGCCTTCATCAACCATATCCTCGATTTTAACTTCCCAGATCCTTGCCCTCCGAAGACCAAAAGGCCCTTCAATATTTACCGAATTCTTGGCATCCAGTTCACCGGCAGATGTGACCTCCACCTTAAAAGTACCCAGCTTAGTCTCTGTTAATATTTCCAGGTCTTCAGTTGTATCGCTGCTGAACTTGATGGCTAAAAATATGATGACAATCAAGGTAAATGCTAAGACGATAAAAAAAATATTCCTCTTCATTCCGAATTTGTATTTAAAAATCTAAATAACTAAGTTAAAAAATGTTTCCCTTAATACTAAGAAATTGATCCAATCCTTGCCGGTTCTTCTAATAAAATGAGCCAGGCGGCATTGATACTATTATGTACTATAATTAATGCTGAAGGAGTATTTTTTCATTATTTATGGAAAAGCCTAACTTGGAGGCCCAAAAAGCTATGAAGGTTTTATCTATTGGATTTTTAAATAGGAGTGGATTACAAGGTCCATAAATTCATTCGTTTTCTCAATTACTTTCATTCTGATAGGTTTTTCTTCAAACCACTCTACTGTTCTTTTAATTCCCTCTTTGAATGGTATTATGGCTTTAAATTCAGGAACGAAAGTTTTGATCTTAGAATTATCAAAGATCACACTGTTGGCCTTATCGCCCAATAGGTTGCCCAACTGAAAACTATCGAATCTGGCAATAAACTCAGAAGATATATGGACCATGTCAGGCATTTTGCCTGCAGCGGATCCAATAGCTTGATAAATTTGATTCCAGGTTAATATTTCATCACTTGTGATATGGAAACTATGCCCAATGGCTTGCTGGTGCCCTAGCAGACCAACAAAGCCCCGTGCAAAATCTTCTGAATGGGTAATGGTCCATAAACTGTTTCCATCCCCATGGACTATTATTTTTTTACCATTCCGGATTCTATCTATGATGGTAAAATCATCCCATGATCCAATGGCAGCTGGAATTACTGTTTCGTAAGTCAATGAAGGCCGAATAATAGTGATTGGAAAATCCCTATCTCTGTATAATTCATTTAGATAGTTTTCGCAGGATATTTTATCTCTGGAATATTGCCAGAAGGGATTTTTTAATGGTGTTGATTCGGTAATAACAGGATGTGTAGGTGGTTTCTGATAGGCAGATGCAGAACTGATAAATATGTATTGGTCCGTTTTATCTTGAAAAAATTCGTAATCCCGTCTTATATCTTCTGGTACATAAGCAATAAAATTTGCCACAACATCGAACTTAAGGCCCTTCAGGGCATTTGTTATGCTTTCCTGATCATTGATGTCTGCTTTAATTGATTTAACCTGATCCCCAAACGGATTTTCAGCATTTCCCCGGTTTAAATGAAATAAATCATAGCCTTTTTCCAGAGCAAGCCTTGTGCATGCGATTGATATATTTCCAGTTCCACCAATAAATAATACTTTCATGACACATCTATTAGGTATAAAGTTTTACTGTTTTCAAATTTGATATTCCTTTATGGCATTTCCTATTGTTGCGAGAATTTACTTTCACTAGAATTTTCATTCTAAAACATAAAGCTAAAATCCGAACGTCATTCATAACTATGACGATTTACCCACAAGCATAAATGTTTTATAATTAATAAAATGGATTATAAATCCTATTATAATTAATTATATTATCAATTAAGGATTGATAATAAGACTTTCTCCATTTTCGTAAATTGGAATTTAGATTATAAGAAAGACATTAAACAATGGATGCTTTAATTAACTTTTATCAAATCCGCACCGCTTGAGGTATTTACTTCCAGAAGGTCAGGGTTTCCGCGGTAGTGTATATCGCTTCCGCTCGAAGCTCTAACCTTCATGGTCCGCGATACATTTGCTTTTACATCGGAACCACTTGAACATTCTAATGTAGCATTTTCCACTTCAAAATCGTAAGCACTAATGTCGCTGCCACTGCTGGCTCTAGCTTCGAAATCTCTCGCAGCACCTTTAAGATTAGCATCAGAACCACTGGAGGTTCTTAGCTTTACTGAATAGGCTTCCAGATTAAGTCTCAGATCACTTCCCGCCGAGGCTTCTATTTCCAGATCTTCGAAAATTAGTAATCCTTCAGATTCAACATCAGAACCCGCACTTACATCAATGGAATTAAGTTCTACAAACGTAATTTCAGCTTTTACTGTCGCCCCTCCCCGGAACCAGTTTCGGTCAACAGTTAACTTTAACGTTCCATTGACCACTTCAGACTCCACATCATCAATAATGTCTTCATTAGCTTTAATAATTACCTGATGCCGATTACTCTGTGTAAGTTTAACATCAATTCCTGAAGAAACTTTTAATTTATTGAAATCCGGCACATTCCTTTCTTCATCCGTCATTGGACCTAGTTTATCAAGGCCAAAATAACATGACGATATTAGCATAAGAGAGGATACAGCAAAAAGATTAAGCAGGAGTAATTTGTATGTATTTTTCATGACCTTTTAATTATATATTATTATTTTAAGTTAATCTACCCATACCTTAGATAGCTGAATTGCTTTTGGGGTTACAAATTCTCAATTATTCTTGTAAAATGATACCTATAATTTAATAATGGCTGAAAAGGTATTTAAACGGTCAAAGATCAATTTCTCCTTGTACAACCCGGGAGAGCATCTATAGAGTCATTATATTATATAACTTTTATCTTGAAATTTAATTCTCCCTTTCGAAAATATTTTGCCTCCGGAGGATTTCCCTTTTCTTCTCAACTTTTGTTCATCTTTCGGAAGTTTAATTATATCCTTGCAATCATTTGAACAGCAGCCATCATATAGTGAGGCACATTCTTCACATTGAATGAATAATACATTACAAGCGACATTTTTACAATTCGTATGAGCATCAGATGGTTTGCCACATTGATGGCAATAAGATATCACATCATTGGATATAAGTTCTCCCAACCGTTCATCGAATACAAAGTTTTTACCTATATATTTATTTTCAAGACCCTTGTTTTTTACATCTCTTGCATATTTTATAATTCCACCTTCAAGTTGATAGATGTTGGGAAATCCCAGATGTTTGAAATATGCACTTGCTTTTTCACAACGAATACCCCCAGTGCAATACATTATAATGTTTTTGTTAATCTTATTTTTAAGTTCTCATACTACAATTCTCAAAGCATCCTGGAATGTATCCGCATCCGGACGATATGCATTCTTAAAATGTCCCACTTCACTTTCGTAGTGGTTTCTCATATCAACAATCATTGTATCTTTCGTCTGCGACAGATTATTGAATTCTTCAGCGCTTAAGTGCTTTCCAAGATTTGTAACATCAAAAGTGTCATCATTAAGTCCATCGGACAAAATCTTTTCTCTTATTTTAATTTTCAGTTTGAAGAAAGATTTTCCATTATCTTCTATAGCCATGTTTAGCCTGATATTGTTAAGAAATGAAACATCTTCAATTGCAGACTTGAACAGATCAAAGTTTTTTTCAGGGACACTGATTTGTGCGTTTATTCCCTCGCTGGCTAAATAGATTCTTCCATAAACCGCTATGCGATCCAGAATCACATAAAGATGGTCCCTGAATAGCGATACATTTTTTAAGTGGACATATTTATAAAAGGATATGGTAGTTCGCTTTTCTTTGCTTGCAATAAGCCTTTTTTTGAGGATCCTTGAATCGATCTTATTGTATAACTTCATTGGCTGTGATTAATTGATTCCATCCCGCATGGGGATAATCTTTATTAAACAAACAGCAAATCTAGTTATTTGGTTTTAATTCTCCTCTAAGATATAATTTGTATTGATCGCAGGTAATAAATCCACTACCTGTACAATAAGGGCAAGTCTGGTATAAGACATCATTCATTTTGCCGGGTTTAAGAAGCACCCCTTCTCCGAGGCAAATGGGGCATTTAAAATGGGTATGTCCTTTACAATCAAATTCGTTAGATTTAGTGAGTTCAGAAATCACCTTATCTGAATTTTTGTCAGATTCCAATTTATATGCCATTTCAGCACGGTTCAAATACTCAACACATTCTTCAAAATATCTGCCCTTGGTACCTTTTAGTTCTATATATTTATTCAGCCAGTTGATACTTTGTTTATACTGATCCAGAAAATATGAATTCTTTCCGAAATAGAAGCTTATTTCAGCAGGTAAAACATCAAGATTTCTCAAGGCTTTCTTAAATTTCCTATCGGCTTCCATGTAATTACCAGCATCCATTAAATTCACGCCTTCTTCTATTTCCAATAGCAAAGATTGAGTTGATACAGCCTGTGAAAAAACCGAAATGTTTATTCCAGGTATTGAGATTATCAGAACAGTAAGAAATCTGATTATATGTAGTTTATTATTCAACATCTTCTAATCCAACTATTAATCGTCACTTAAATCGTAAGAAATACGTTTTACTATACTTCTGCCCAGCGTTATTTCATCAGCGAATTCCAACTCACCTCCAATAGGAATGCCCCGAGCTATAGTGGTGATCTTTACATTAAAGGGTTTTAATTTTTTTGCCAGGTAAAAAGCAGTTGTATCTCCCTCCATATTAGTACTAAGTGCCAGAATAATTTCTTTTACGTTGTATTCAGCATTTTGGATGCGGTCAATAAGCGACTGTATGTTAAGATCTTCCGGCCCGATCCCATCGATAGGTGAAATAAGTCCTCCTATTACATGAAACAGACCATTATATTGAGCGGTATGTTGTATAGCCATAATATCCGGTGTATCCTCCACCACACAAATTACAGAAGTATCTTTTTTTGGCGTGATACATGTACATTCCTCAGTATCGCTTATCATATGACAGATCCTGCAATATTTTGTTTCATTTCTTAATTTTTGCAAGGCTTCTGAAAGAGAGTCAGTAAACTCTGGTTTCTCTTTTAAAAGCTTTAACACTACTCGTAAAGCAGATTTCTTGCCAATTCCTGGTAGTTTGCTTATTTCATTTACGGCATTCTCTATAAGTACTGTTGGATATTCCATCTAATTCACATCCTTAATTCGTTGCAAAAATAATATAATATTTGTTTGAATCAGCTACTATTGGATTTGTTATGCTTCCTTTTTGGATTTAAGGGAACAGGATCATACCCATGTGTACCCCATGGGTGACACCGGGAAAGTCGCTTCATTCCCATCCAGATTCCTTTGAAAGGTCCCCATTCATTGATTGCATCTATTGTGTATTGGGAACATGTAGGTGTATGCCGGCAATGATTTCCCAGGTAAGGTGAAATAGCCACCTGGTAAATCTGTACAAATCCAGTTAATATTTTCGAAAGTATGGCCAACTAGGTGCAAAGATACTTTAAATCCAGGATCAATAGATCGGGTTCATTTTTTTCTGAATCCATTAATGATCACCAGGATATAAAATACAGCCGCCCACCAACCTGCAAGAGCAAGATAAATAACAATAATGGTTTCCTCAATTTTCCATCTTCCCAGATAGGAATTCTGATTTATGATATCCAGATAAATATTTGGACTTATTATGCCAGGAACAATAAATGCAAATAAAATGCCCATTACCCAAAGCAATCTTTTCCATCCTGCATTTAATCTTTTGTAAAGCTTTATCATAGATATCTATCCCCGAGGAAATAAAAAGTTATCGAAGGTAAACAATTTACTAAAAAAAGAAAAAATCCAATTAACACATTCTATAAAAAATCTGGCGGAAACCAACTTAATTTGTACTTTCCCAAGTTAATTAAGCCAAAACTGGCCTAAAAAAATTATTCTAGCTACTTGTATAGAGTATTTTATATATAAAATGCTGTACCTTTGCAAATATCAATAGTTGAATATTCAGGGAAAGAGAAAAAGATTTATGAATGTAGCAGGACTTCTTTTATTGATATTTCTAAATGGAACCGGCAAAATCTCATCAGGAACTGATTACCATTTGTTGATAGAGTATAATTTGCTTGGTGAGCATAAACCTTCATGGGAGGCCTACTCCCAGGCGCTCAAAGGGTATAAAGAAATTCAGGAGGAGCAAAACCTCAATGAAAACAAACCTTATCTTACGATAATTGATTTTACACTTCCTTCATTTAAAAAACGGCTCTGGTTGATCGATATGGCATCCAGTACTATTTTGTATAATACATATGTCGCTCATGGTAAAAATTCAGGGGATATTATGGCAGAGAGGTTTTCCAATACACCTCAGTCTTATCAAAGCAGTTTGGGATTTTATTTGACAGGAGATACATATCATGGTAAAAATGGGTATTCCTTATATCTGAAAGGATTGGAAAAGGGGATAAACGACAAGGCGATGGACAGGGCTATCGTGATGCATGGGGCCTGGTATGCCAATGAATCCATGATCAAAAAGTTTGGCAGGCTGGGCAGAAGCTATGGTTGTCCTTCTATCCCGGAAAATATACATAAAGAACTCATTAATTCAATATCACACAACACCATTCTTTTTATTTACCATTCGAGTAAAGAATATCAGGCAAATTCCCGGTTTTTATTTGATTCTAATTAATAATCAGCATTGCTTTTGATCTCTCATATGTGAGAACGAATATTGAAGATGATCCCTTTCAGTTTATATATCCTACCAGGTCCTGTTTTTCAGGTATTCATCAAGTTCTTCTCTACTCATTGGAAGTAAATCCGGATTTTCATCAATCCAATTCAAAAAGTCCTGTTTGATCTCATCAGACCATCGTCCATCGATCTGACCTGGAGTATATGTACCTTCTTTTAACCGTAGATGTCCGAATTTATCTCTAATGCCTATAAATTCAGAATTGATAACAACCTTTTCCAGCAATTGGGGAGGGATAAATATTACACCTTCTTTTTTAGCCAGAACAACATCCCCCGGAAATACAGTTGTTCTACCTATACGGATAGGGACATTGATTCCCGTCATCATTGTTTCACTCAGGAAGGAAGGATCCCAGCCTCTAACAAAGGCATTGAACCCATCAATCGCCTGAAGGCCTTCCAGGTCCCTTGATCCACCATCAAAAATTACACCGGTCTTTGATTTGGCATATATTGAATTCCCGAGGTTATCACCAATCAAGGTGCCATCAATTACTTTTCCAAAACAATCGGCAACATATACGTCACCTTCCTGAAGCATATCAATCGGCCAGGAGTTCGAGGCTCCGATTCTTCCTTCAGAATGTCCTATATCCAGGATCTTTTTATTTATATCAGGACGTAAGGGCATATATTGTGCAGTCAAGGCCCTGCCAACAAATGGCTCATCTTCGTGTAACATTTCCCAGCCTGCTTCAAATTGGTTGTGGTAACCTTCACCTCTCATTACGCCCCATGCTTCCTCGATTGAAATATTCTTAAGTCTCTTTAATAATTCATCTGAAACTTTAGGTCGCCCATCGGGTGATCGTTCACCCGTCCATTCAGAAGTATAAAAATCCAGTAATCCCCTGGAAACTTCAATCTGAGAAAATAGGGGAAAAGATACCAGTACACATAAAATTCCGGTTAATAAGCGCTTATTTTTCATTTTAAATTATGTTTATATATTATTTTTCCTGCACTTGTCTGGCAGCATTTAATCATTATTTTCTTTATTTTTTGGTGGCTTGCCTCTCCAATAGGTAGCCAAAGATGAACCAGTAATGTTCATTAATGGACCAAATATAGCAGGAGCAAGACCTACAGTTGCAATCTTACCCATTTGCAATGCAAGACCGGAAGCGAGCCCTCCATTTTGCATCCCCACTTCAAAGGCTACTGTTCTGCAATCCTTTTCTGACATTTTAAATAATTTGGCAAAGAAATATCCCAGGGAATATCCTGCAAGATTATGAATCAGAGTAGCTAATATCAACAATAAACCTACATCCAGAAGACTATCCCTGCCAGCTGCTGTGATGATTGTTATAATAACTGCAATTCCAGCCATGGATACAAATGACAATACCTTATCCATCCAGGTTTCAAAATCCCTGAATATAGCCTTTAAGGCGGAAGCTACAACAATAGGTAAAACGAAGAACCAGATCATATCTTTAATAAATGACATGCCAGCTACCTGTAAGCTAACTTCGGCTGATTTTAGATAAATGATATTTTTGAGCACAATTACAGCTAAATAGGATAGAAGTTGAATCAATTTACCCCGGTTTGAAATTATACCTTTTGAAAAAAGATTAAAGATAAAACCTGCAATTATAGGGAGGATCATCATATTGATAATATCCAGCATCATGGACCAGAACTTGATTTCTATATATTGCCCAGCCAGTGTTTTCATCAATAGTGGAGTCATTAACGGTGACAATAAGGTTGCAATTGCAGCCAGTGTAACAGCCAGGGCCAAATTAGCTTTTGCAATATATGACATCACATTAGAAGCCAGTCCACTTGGAGCACAACCAATGAGAAGTACACCTGCAGCAATTTCAGTAGGAAAATTAAACATGTACGCAATTGTAAAACCTACTAATGGCATGATGCTGTATTGTGAAACAATCCCAATTATTACGCCTTTGGGCATTTTGATTACCCCGGCAAAATCATTAACACTCATTTGAGATCCCATGCCGAACATGATGATTTGCAGGAGGGGGACAATAAGCTTCTTAAATTCAAAGCTGCCAATGTTCGTAAAATACTCTGGATAATACATTGAAGCTGTTACAGCGGCAAAGATCCATATTGTGTATGAAAAACTTTTTAATCTGGGAAATCCCTGGAAACTTATGGCTAGTGCTACAAAAAATCCTGTGAGAAAAGGCCCTGTAAGTGTTTCCTTGCCTGTAAAATAAAAAAACAGAAATATAGCCAGACAAATAAATGAGAAGGCCATTAATAATCTGGAGATGATGTTATATTTTATCATAAAAGTATATTAAACCTGTAAAAACAATGAAAATAATAGAATCCCTTTTAAAAGTGCCTAAATATTAAAAAATTAGGGAGATCATTTTTAATACCTGAAAAAACTAAAAATTCTTAAACTTTTCCAATTATGAAGGATAAATTATTGAAATCAAATTTATATCCCGTACAAAATACGATTGATTCAAATAAAGGTAGCCGACGGGATTTCATCCAAAAGGCTGGAATGGGTGGCCTGGCTTGAGGATATGATCCCATGGTTTTATGTGGACAAATGGCGACAGATCACTGAAGCGATAAATACTCCCACTCTGACAGGAGAAGATACCTATCTGTTAAAAGGATTTAAGGAACTTATAGACAAACGGGCTGTAGATATGGTACATCCTGACCTGGCATCTGCCGGGGGTATTCTGGAAACTAAGAAAATCGGGGATTATGCTGAAAAAAATGGCAAAGCTATGGCCCTTCACTTTGCAGGAACGCCCATTTCATTCATGGCGAACGTTCATAGCGCAGCAGCGACAGAGAATTTTGTTGCTCTGGAACACCATGATGTGGATACACCCTGGTGGGAAGACCTTGTGACCGGTGACAAACCACTAGTTGAGAAAGGTTATGTAAAAGTCCCCGAAAAACCTGGCCTGGGTGTTGATCTCAATGAAGAAGTTATCAAAGAGCATCTAAGGGAGGGTGAGAAGTATTTTGCACCAACTCCCGAGTGGGATAAGGATCAATCCTGGGACCGAACCTGGAGTTAGGTCGAAAATTTAATTATTATTTATACCATAGATCTTCCCATCAATCCCTCCGAATAATACCCAATTGTTCCATGTTACTGCTGAAGAGGCAAATCCATAGATGAAGACATCGTCATTTTCGGCTACTCTCACCTGCCAGGAAATTTCTCCTGTCTTCCGGTTTATACAATAAAAACTTGTATTCATAACATCAGTTCGGTGCATAGTTCCGGCACCACCGATAAAAAGATATTCCTCATTGATAGCTGGAGTAGACCATGTCCATGCCTCAACTCTCGTGCTCCAAATAACCTTTCCATTTTCCGGATCGATAGCATGGACTTTTCTGAAATCTGAACTTCCAATATAAATTATCCCATCAAATATAACTGGTGATGATTCCACCCATGATCCCCAATAAGTGGTTTTCCATAATTCAGCACCAGTATTTTTGTCAATACCGACGATAGATGCAGACCGGCTGCCAAAGATCAATTTGTTATCAATAATAACCGGTGTTGATTGAATCCTCTCACCGGCATCATATTTCCATACCAGAGTCCCATTTTTCAAATTTATTGCATACATATAGTGGTCCCAGCTTCCAAAATAAACTATTCCAGGATCTACTATTGGTGTTGACCGGATTATATCACCTGTTTTATATTTCCACTTTATTTCACCATTCACCTTATTGATGGCATATAAACAGGAATCTATACTTCCAACATATATAATCCCCTTTTGGATAACAGGGGATGAACACATATAGTCATATGTACTCGCCTCTAAAGCAGGAAGATTCCTTGGGCTTGCATCATTTCCGATGTATACTTTCCAATTTAATTTTCCATTACCAGAATGGATGGAATACAGGTATCCGTCATCGCTGGTAAAATAAACAAGCTTATCATTTACTAGAGCCTTTGATCTTATTTTTGACTCAGAATTGAAAATCCATGATGTTTCTAAGTCGTCCATATTGATTGAATATAGGTTCCCGGCATCGTTTCCAAAGATCAATTGCCCATCACTAACGGACAATGAAGACCATATCGGGCTATTTGTTTCGAGAATCCAATCAACTTCCTTTTCCGGGTATTCAAAGCTAAATGTTGGTTTTGATTCGATCCTCTTAAATTCAACAATAACTTCACCTCCCAGTGCTGTAAGTATTCCCGTAATGCGCTGGTCATCGGCATCATAGGATGCATTAAATCCTGGAAATGTGAAATTACCATCGTTTAATTTAAATTTTCCTACTGGAATATTCAGGAATCCAAAATCAGTCAAATCCAATGTGCATTCCAGACTATCAGAATCTGTAGCTTGAATATCTAAGACCAGCATCATCTCAGTTCCATTATCAGATAAGGTCGTTTGCCATAGTCCGATAATACTGTTTCCCAGATTATCAAATTCATTTGCAGAGGCATTTTCAAAAAACAATAATAACGATAAACAAATAACAAAGCTTGGCGATAATCTTCTTAAAAAATAAGTCATATTGATTCGATTAAAAAGTTAATTTAATTTTAGTATGCTATTTCAATTAATGTGCCAATTGGAAATCTTACCTGATCCTTTAAAATACGGCCTTATGGACGAAAGTGAGAGTGATTTTTATTCGTTATTGGTCATCTGGTGACCGGAATCGGACATACAGGGCATGTGAAGCATCATAGAATATTCCATTATTATGCATCCGTTTTGTAGTCATTTGTGACTAAAAATCAGTGGAAAGATCGTGAATGCCTTCTTCTTTTTTATCCTTGATATACTGGTTTAATTTCAAAGAAGCATATTTTATTTCAAGCTTATTTCTATTAATAGAGGTAACTGAAAGAAGAACACCTTCCGATTGCCATTCCCAGGCATTTGCTCTCACTGAAAATGAAGGTTCCCCGTAAAGCTTTTTAAGTGCTTTCATTATATCTGTCTCTTTCGGAGTAATGATTTTTATTTCAATTATTTTGCTGAGAAATACTTTTACTTCAAGATCTTTAATTTGTACTTCGCCTATATTAGAGTACGATCCCTTTTCTCTTGTATATACATAAAGTGGATCTTCAGATTTCTTCAAATCAAGGGTCTTTTTAAAAACCAGACTTGAATTATCAGATATATCTGAATCCAGAATGATGTCTTGAAAGCCGTGTTTCTGCTCCAGGTCAGCTATACTTTGAGCTCCGGATTCCATGTACGGTATGATCAGTGATATTATTATCAGTAAATGGCGATAAATGTTTTTATAATTCATGACTTTGCTATTGAATATTTCTTACCGCACCTACACGCCTCCTGTCGCCAGCAGCATCAATATGGCCATTTTTATCTTTAAATACAGCATGAACGCCACCAAAATACATATTTTTAGCCGTCCAGAAGATCTTTTCAGCATTGCCAGGTAACTCTAAGCCATCAATGATGTCATGATCAAATCCCGGTTCCACATCCAAGTGCATGTTTTCCCAGTGTATCCGGGGAGCATTAACGCACTCATCGGGAGACATGCCAAAATCAATATAATTTGAAATAGCCTGCACTATGGCGGACCTAATTCTGTTGGAACCACCTGATCCGAGTGCGGCAATTGGTTTATTTCTTTCGAGAAATAACGTTGGCGACATCATTGAACTAATCCTCTTATTCTCGGGCCAGTTGAAAAATCCTTCAGGGCACAGGTCTTCCTCACCTAACATATTATTCAGCATAATATCGGTATCAGGAATATAGTATCCGCATCCTTCGCCGTGGGAGGTGGTAATAGAAACAAAATTATCATATTCATCAACTACACTGACATGGGTTGTATTTCCTGATTTTCGAATACCTTTATTAATTTCTGAGTTTATTTTTTCCAGATACTCTTTATCCAGGAGAAAATCCATAACCTGAGGGTGATACCTGTTATGAATGAAAAGCTCCTTTCGAGCAATTGTTGTGTATTCAATGGCTTCAGCAAGTAATTGCAAATGATATTCTGATCCCCATTGATCTTTCTTCAAAGAATAATTATTTAACAATGAAAACGTAAAGGCAATCAGGGGCCCACCTGCATTTGGTGGCGTATTGGTTACTATAGAATAGTCTCTATAAGGAAAAACCAGTGGCTTGCGTTCAATGACGCAGTAGTCTTTAAAGTCATCTAAAGTAAGGTTTCCTCCTCTTTCCATACTGTCAGAAGCAATTTTTTGGGCTATTTCACCCTTATAAAACTCATCAGGCCCTGCTTTTGAAACAAATTCCAGGAAATCAGCAAATTGTGGCAAATAGTAATGATCACCTATTTCTCTAATTCTGTTATTAATAGTATATATTTTCTTCCCATTTTCAGAAAGTGACAAAATAGGTTCTAAAATATCGGCCTGGTATTTGGTTTGTTTATGAAGGCGAATCCCTCTTTTAGCAGCATCACAAGCCGGATGGACAAGTTCCGAAAATGGAACTGACCCAAATCTTTTATGGATCTCAAATAATCCTGCAAGATTTCCGGGCGTTGCTGCTGTTCCCATACCCACATGGAATTCCTGCGTCTTATCTCCGAAATCCACAATGATCGGAAAGAATTCCGTATCATTTTTAGCCCTTTTAAAAACTGGAGTATGTGTAAAAAAATCCAGTAACACCGGATAGCTCCCTGCATGACTGGCCATCATAAATCCTCCTCCACCTAGTGATGTTATGGTAGAACTTGCCACGAAGGTCATTAATGTAGCACTGATTGCTGCATCAAAAGCATTTCCTCCCGCTTTAAGAATTTCATAGCCAGCTTCGGCTGTTAATTCATCTCCACCTGAAATAGCTCCTTTTGTTGCTCGAAACATGTCGTAAAAGTAATAGCTAAGGATTAAAAATAATTATAAGAACTTATTCAATTGCTTTAAAACTCTAAAAAAATAGTTGAATTGCATAATTTGTTTATTATTTTTCCCTATCAATCGGAGAATAATGAAGAAGATATTTTTTTTGTGGATAGGCCTATTAATCTGTATTGTTATAGCATATGTTTTAGCGGGATTTAATACAGAAAAAATAAGTAATCCCCCTAATATATTACTTGCCATCAGCGATGATCAATCCTTTCCTCATGCATCAATATATGGCTTTAATGCAGTAAATACCCCTGGTTTCGATCGTATAGCAAAAGAGGGGATACTTTTTAATAATGCTTTTTCCGCTGCACCCGGATGCAGCCCATCCAGGGCGTCCTTACTAACAGGCAAACACATCTGGGAGCTTGAAGACGCAGGATCACATGCCAGTTATTTTCCGTCCATGTTCAGAACTTACACCACAATTCTATCTGAGAATGGCTATTATGTGGGATATACAGGAAAGGGATGGGGGCCAGGTAATTGGAAAGATTCGGGATGGCAGATAAATCCTGCCGGTAAGGAATACAATGAGATTACGGATTCTGATGTGCCCCTTTTTATTCGTAATACCGATTATTTCGAGAATTTTAAGTCCTTTCTCAGAGACAGGAAAAGGAAGCAGCCTTTCTGCTTCTGGTATGGCGCCTCAGAACCGCATCGCAGGTATAAAAGTGGAATTGGGGAAGATAGTGGGATGAATATTGAAGATGTAGTAGTTCCGGGATTTTTACCTGATGTGGATCCGGTACGATCTGATATTTTGGATTATTTATTTGAAATTCAGCACTTTGACAGGCATCTCAATAAGATGATTGAGTATCTCGAGGAAATAGGGGAATTGGATAATACCTTAATAATAGTTACCTCTGATAACGGAATGCCCTTTCCCCGGGCAAAAGCAAATTTGTATGAATATGGCTTTCATATGCCTATGGCCGTTAGATGGGGGAAGGAGGTCTCTGCCGGAAGGGTAGTTGATGACCTGATTAGCCTGACAGACGTGGCCCCCACCATAATTGATGTGTTTGAACGGGCAAGCAATGTGAAAATAAATATAATTGATAAAATGACTGGCCGTAGTTTTCTGGATATACTCTTAAGTGAAAAATCCGGATTATTGGAATCTGACCGAAGGGAAATTTACAGTGGCAGAGAAAGACATTCCTGTTCCAGGTGGCAGAACTTATCATACCCGATAAGGGTTGTCAGAACTAATAATTATCTGTATATTAAAAACTTTAAACCAGAAAGATGGCCAGCAGGTGCCCCTGTGAAATATAATGATGAAATGGATCTTGTTCCTGGATTTCATGATATTGATGATTTTCAGGAAAGTTACATTTATGAAAACCGTAACGTGGATTCAATAAAATACTTTTTTGATCTAGCAGTACAGAAACGTCCTAAGGAGGAGTTATATGATATACGGAGCGATCCTTACTGCTTAAACGATTTATCAGTATTGCCGGAATATCAAAATGTTTTGTTCGAGTTAAGAGAGAAACTGAATGCCAGGCTGAAGGAAACAAGGGATCCCAGATTAACTGGGCAAGGTGATATCTGGGAAACATATAAAAGATTTAATGTAATGAGAACCTTCCCTGAACCCGATATATCGATTGGCGATTCGAAATAATTGATAAAATAAAAATAATCCGATGAAACATAAGATAACATCTTTGTCAGAGCATTTAAAAGAAGATTTTAAATATCCATTCTTTTTGATATCACTTCTAGCATTTTTGTTTGTTCCATCATTGGTGGGTCAAGGATACCATGAAATTGTAGGCGATATACTATTTGTTTTATTTATAATAAGCAGCTTGTCTTTAATAAGTTCTGAATCAAAAGTTGTATTGATGTTTACCTATGGTATCGGGCTGTTGGGAGTATCAGCTGAGATCTACCATTACTTTATACAGCCACTTAATGATACCTTCCAGATCGGTTTTATGTTGATCCTGTTCATTTATTTTATTCTACTTTCTTCAGAACTTATCCTACAGATTTTTAAATCTAAAGTAATTACACTAAATGTCGTGTTGGGAGCATTTACAGGGTACATTATGATCGGAATTATAGGATATTTCATTTTCAGAATAATATTTATACTAGATCATGAATCTTTCGCCATCCCTATTGAATCAAGCAAGGATCTGATCTATTTTTCATTTATTACTCTAACTACAATTGGATATGGAGATATTTCTCCCATAACCGATTCAGCCAGAAATTTTGCCATACTCCTGGGCCTTATAGGGCAATTCTATAATACTGTTATTATCGCAATCATCATCGGGAAATTTCTCCAGAAATAAATTCCTGGATTATCTCCATATCTTTGCCCAATAGTTTTTATCTGTTAAAAATTGTAAATTAGGTTGGAGACTACCTCGTAACCCGATCATGTCAGAGGCAAAATACTATCAGATAATTTCAAAGGATTCTTTGAGATGCAATTTATGTCCGCATTATTGTAATCTAGAGGAAGGTGAGAGGGGGAAATGCGGAGTTCGAAAAAACATAAATGGAAAACTCATTGCTGAGAATTATGGTGTGATATCCTCAGTTCACCTGGATCCTATTGAAAAAAAACCACTATATCATTATTACCCCTCTTCATCAATTTTGTCTGTCGGAAGTGTTGGATGTAATTTGAGCTGCAGTTTTTGTCAGAATTGTGATATATCTCAAACCACAGTGGATGATTACCCCTGGCTCAAGCATCATTCTGTTCAACAGGTATTATCCTATAACGATCAATATTCTGAAAACCTGGGCATTGCGTATACGTACAATGAGCCTAGCGTGTATTTTGAATTTATGCTGGACCTGGCAAGAGAATCACATAAACAGGGATTGAAAAATGTGATGGTCTCTAATGGTTATATTGCCTCGGAACCCCTGTCAGAAGTGCTTGAACTT
This sequence comes from uncultured Roseivirgaceae bacterium, assembly GCA_964389805.1. Taxonomy (GTDB): domain Bacteria; phylum Bacteroidota; class Bacteroidia; order Cytophagales; family Cyclobacteriaceae; genus JAGTVG01. The sequence continues at coordinate 22,075 of CAYMFU010000073.1, forward strand.
ATTGATGCGTTTAATATCGATTTAAAGGCATTCAACAATGAGTTTTATAGGAAATTCACTGATGCCAGATTAAAACCCGTAAAGGACAACCTTATTGCAATTAAAAAGGGAGGCAAACATCTTGAGATAACAAACCTGGTAATCCCTACTCTAAACGATAATGAAAAGGAATTTGAAGATATGGTAAATTGGATCTGTAATGAACTGGGTGAACATACAGTATTGCACCTTTCTCGTTATTTCCCGGCCTACAGATTGCAGTATCCACCAACACCTACAGAAACCATTGCGCGGCTTTTTGAAATCTCAAAAACGTATTTACCGTATACTTATACAGGAAACCTGAATTTTACCCCTGGACAGAATACCATGTGTCATAAGTGCGGATCATTACTTATTGAAAGAAAAGGTGGATATTCTACTGATGTAAAAGGCCTGGATGATCGGGGGAAGTGCCTATCATGCAAAACTCAGATCTTAAAAAATATATAACCATGAAAACCAGAGAACCAGCCGTTGCCGGAACTTTTTATCCTTCCTCATCTGTGGAATTGATTGAAATGCTTGATAATCTGCTAAATGTTGAAAAAGGAAAGATTAAGGATGAACTATCCTATAAAAAAATCCTTGGTGGTATAATTCCACACGCTGGCTATAAATATTCCGGATATGAATCCGTCCAGTTTTTTGAGATCCTGCACCAGGATTTTAAAGTGTTTTTTGATACTATTTTCATTTTACATCCCAATCATCATGGCTTAGGGCCGGAAGTTGCAATTGATGATAATGACTTCTGGAAAACTCCGCTTGGAGAAGTCCCAATTGATACGGAGATGAGGGATGCCCTGGCTATTCCTCTTTCCGCGGATGCCCATAAGTTCGAACATTCCGGGGAAGTAATAATTCCGTTCCTTCAGAAATTCCTCGATTATAGTTTCAAAATCGTACCAATCAGTTATCTGCGCCAGGACCCTGAGCAGTCAATAGAGATAGCAGAGAGGATTCTGGAAGTGAATAAGGTCATGAACAAGAAAATCCTGATACTGGCGTCCTCCGACTTTTCCCATTATATTGATCCCGAGATTGGAGAGAAAAAGGACAAAAAGATCATAGATAAGATCCTGGATCTTGATGTTGAAAGCGTATATGCTGAAATTAAAAATACCAATGCCACTGTATGCGGCTGCGGACCCATCATGACCCTCATGCATTATGTGAAAAAAGTAGCAGATAATCCCCAGGTCAAGCTGTTATCATTTGGTAATTCTGCAAAATCATTTGAATCTTCAGAAGTGGTTGACTATGCTTCACTTTTGTTTCATGATGGATAAACTGACCAGTATATTCCGCCTTTAAGATCTTATGGAAAATAGCTGAGAGTGAATTGCCCTCTTTTATAAAATTTGAATTGGCGTTCATGCATTTTGCGGGAAATTAATCTCCTTGAAATATATGCTGAGAAGTATGGTGTGATTTAAAGTCCTTAATTCCCCCTAAATTATACTATTTTTATCCATATTTGGAGATTAAAATTTACTGACAAGCATGTCCACGAAAAAAGTAATCCGGTATTTGATATTATCATTCTGCATATTTCTGATATCTGACCTTAAAGCTCAGGCTCCTAAACGATATAACAGCTCTGAGATTTATAAAATGATTCAGAAAATGAATGTTTTGGGCAATGCCTTGTATGTAGCTGCTCATCCTGATGATGAAAATACCCGAATGATCACTTATTTATCGAATGCTGAATTAATTAACACCGCATATTTATCACTGACCCGTGGAGATGGAGGTCAGAATTCAATTGGTCCTGAGCAATCTGAATTACTTGGAGTAATAAGGACACAGGAGTTGTTGAGCGCCAGAAGGGTAGATGGCGGTACGCAGTTTTTTACCCGCGTTATGGATTTTGGGTATTCCAAAAGTGCGGATGAGACCTTGAATATCTGGAGTAAAGATGAATTGCTTGAAGATGCCATCTGGGTCATCAGAAAGTTTAAACCTGATGTTATTATTACGCGTTTTCCTGCCGACCAGAGAGCCGGACATGGCCAACACGAGACCTCAGCTATTATAGCTGAAGAAGCATTTGATATGTCATCGGATCCAAATATCTTTCCTGAACAATTAAAATATCTTGAAACCTGGCAACCTGCCAGAATTTTCGTCAATACTGGTAGATGGTGGAATCCTAATATCCAGGAAAGTGATAGTGTTATATCAATGGATATAGGCGAGTATGATGCTTTAAGTGGACTATCTTACTCTGAGTTAGGAGCTGATAGCAGAAGTCAGCATAGAAGCCAGGCTTTTGGTGTTACCTGGAGAAGGGGGACATCAAAAGAATATCTGGAGTTTGTAAAAGGAAAGGATCTGATGCCGGGATTATTTGATGGAATTGACATTACGTGGAACCGGATTAACAGGGGGGACATTGCATCCCATGTTTCAGATATATTAAGAAATTATGATTTTAGATCACCTGCTGAATCTATTCAGGATTTGATCAAACTTCGCAGGAAGATAAATGAAGTTGCGGATAGGTTCTGGAAAGAAAGAAAGATAAAGGAAATCGATGAAATTATCATGGCTTGTTCCGGTTTATATCTGGAGGCAACTTCCGGGAAACCATATCTCAGTCCGGAGGATATTGTGGATATCCAATTGGAGCTTACTAACAGGTCGAATATCGACATTGTTGTTTTAGGGCTAAATTCTCGAGCCCTAGCTTTTGATACATTGATGAATGCTGAATTGGAAAATAATATTCCCCTGAACTTTAGTCTGTCAAGGCAATTAAAAAATGGAGTTCGGGAAACGTCTCCTTACTGGCTCGAAAAACCTGTCAGGGAATTTAAATATGAGATCACAGATCAAAGCTTAAAAGGACTTGCTCAAAACCCGTCATCCCTCGAATTTGATATAAAGTTGAAAATTAATAATGAAGATATATCTTACTGTATTCCAGTTGCTTATACGTGGACAGACAGAATGAAGGGACAGCAATATGAACCTCTGGAGATCGGACCAAAATTATTTGTAGAAATAACAGAGGGAGTTTTTATTTTTCCAGATGATAAAGAAAAAGAAATAACAGTCAAACTTAATACCCGCTACCAGGCTGCAAAGGGCATATTATCCTTAAAGTTACCAGTGGGATGGAAAACAGAGCCTGAAAAGCAGGATTTTGATTTGAAACCTGA
>CAYMFU010000074.1:0-26368 GCA_964389805.1 uncultured Roseivirgaceae bacterium
TCCTGAGAATACTCAACAGCAGAAACCGGATCTGTCCAGTCTTTCTCGAACGTTGGATGTCCATCATGAATTTTAAATCCATCTCTTACCACTGTTCGTACTTTTTCATCATCAGAAATGTTGGTAAATTTCATATTTTCACCATCCCATTCTAATGTCTTATTGAGTCCCTGTAGTCGAACAGCAAGTACTCCCATAACCACCATTTCATTAAATGGTCCTGCTTCAGCAAAATCAGAAGTACAAGGCACCCTGTTTTCAGGACTTTCCTTACAAGCGCGAACCCAATCCATTTCATGAGCTCCACGTTGCCAGCCAAGATCCAGTTCTTTTTCCACTCGTCTTTCTGTTTCAGGAACGTCAGGAGTTTTTCCAGACAATAATTCTGGATTAACCCCGTAACAACCGGCATGAAGAATATCCTTTGTGCCGTAGAAGAAAGTACCACCCCCTGATTTATTAGGATTCTTACCGGCTGGCCAGTTATCCGGTAACATAGGCTTGATTCCACCATCGTACCAGCTTACCTCAACTTCCGGCATTTTAACTTTACCTACGTTAGCCCTTTCAGGGAAAGTGAGTTTCACAGCCTGAGCTGAAGGAGCACAATCATTTAACAATAATGTTGAACTACCTTGTGCTTTCGTAGGATATCCGAGTTTTAATCCTTCAAAAACAGGATGCAGGATATGACATGCCATATCGCCAAGTGCGCCAGTGCCATAATCCCACCAGCCGCGCCAGTTCCATGGGTGATAAATTTCATTGAATGGACGCATTTTAGTAGGACCAATGAAAAGATCCCAGTTCAAAGTGTCAGGAACCCATTGTCCTTGCTCAGGTGTATTCAAGCCCTGAGGCCAGATCGGACGGTCTGTGAATGACTCAACTTTTGTAACCTCACCAATGGCTCCGCTCCAGATAAGTTCGCAAGTTTTTGCAACACCTGCACCAGAAGCTCCCTGATTACCCATTTGAGTAGCTACTTTGTACTGCTTAGCAAGTTTTGTCAGCAGTCGTGATTCATAAACCGAGTGAGTCAGAGGTTTCTGTACATATACATGCTTGCCCATGGCTATAGCATTAGCAGCCACGACAGCGTGGGAATGATCGGCAGTAGCTACAACTACCGCGTCAATATCATTACCCATTTCTTCATACATTTTTCTCCAGTCCCAATAAGTTTTTGCATTTGGGTATGCATCAAAAGTTCCTTTAGCATATTTCCAATCCACATCACAAAGGGCAACAATATTTTCTCCCTTGATGTTGTCGAGATTAGCTTTACCCATACCGCCAACACCTACACCTGCGATATTCAATGTGTCACTGGGTGCGCGATAACCCTTGCCAATAACGTGCCGGGGTACTATTGTGAATGCTCCTGCAGTAACAGCAGCACCTTTCATAAACCTTCTTCTGCCTAGATTTGATTTTTTGTCAGAAGGATTTTTTGAATTTTCCATAAAAAAATATTTAAAGTTTGTTAAAATAGATCGACTCTGCCAATGTTAAAATTGGGATATAATTTTACAACTTATATTTCACTTTTACCATTGAAATTTCAAAAAATACATATACGGCAAAAGGTAAAATGCACTCTTTTGTCTTTATTTTAATGCGAAAAGGAAAAAGATGAGTTCTATTCTACATTATTATTGGGAAGGTGCTCTTTGATAATAAATCTCTGCTCTGTGAAGGGAACGGATAATATCGTTGATGCAAATTTAGATCAGCATTATTATGCTTCTTCTTATGGGAATAATTTTTAACTGCTTTTTCTGTAACTGTATATAGCCCAACCGTTAAAAAAGATCGCAAAAACCGATAATGCAATAAATTGGGGTAATAAATCCATGAAACTACTACCTTTTAGGAAAACCATACGCAATACCTGAATAATATATTTCAATGGGCTGAAATTGCTTAACATCTGAGCCCAACCTGGCATGTTCTCGATAGGTGTATATAAACCGCTCATAAATATAAAAGTCAGTACAAAAAAGAACATCATGAACATGGCCTGTTGAACGGTAGCGGCATAGTTCGAAACGACCAGTCCAAACCCGGATATGGCCAGGATAAATATGGTGACAAACAGATATAGAGTTCCAAGGAATCCAGCTGGTTCTATGTTCCAGACAAAATAAGCAACACCGATACAAATGGAAAGCACCACATACCCAATGACCCAGTACGGTATCAACTTGGCCAGGATAAAAGTAAATTTCTTAACTGGTGTTACATTCATTTGTTCTATCGTACCACTTTCCTTTTCACCAACGATATTCAATGCTGGTAAAAATCCGCATATCATCGCCATCACCATTACCATCAGTGCAGGAACCATATATACTTCATAAAGTAAGCTTGGATTGTACCTGTACTTTGGTATAATGTCAAGAAAGGGAACCTTAAACGAATCTGTGTTTCCTGTTATATCAGTTCTTATATTATTATTGAAATCCATAATAATCTCAACCAGATATGCTGTGCCTAATCCTCCTTTATTTCCATTTACTGCATTGGCAGTGATCATCAGACCAGCATTCATTTCTTTAATTAAATCCCTTTCAAAATTGGCAGGAATCTCTATAATCACATCAGATCTGTCTGATTCAATTTGTTCAATCGCTGCATTATAATTATTAGATATATCAGTGATTCTAAAATAGCCCGAGGAAATGGCCTTCTGTACAAGATCCCTTGAATAAGAGCTTTTATCATGGTCGATAATACTTAGAGTTATGTTTTTAACCTCGAAAGTCGTTACTAGTGGGAATACCAGGAGAACCATTAAAGGGAACATGATTACCAATCTCGGTAGAAAGGGATTTCTTTTAAATTGTTTGAACTCTTTTTCCAGTAAATACCGTAACATATCTATTCCAATCTGATTTTAAATTTCTTTAAGCTGGCTGTTATGAGTACTATGGCCATAAGGATAAGTACCATGATCTCTTTCAAAACGTCCTGTAGTCCTAAACCTTTGATCATTATATCCCGGATAGCTTCAATATACCATTTAGCTGGAATGATCTGAGCTATTCCCTGGAGAATAAGAGGCATATTTTCTATGGGAAACATTAATCCGGAGAGCATAACTACGGGCATCATCAGTCCCATCGCTGAGGCCAGCAAAGCCACAAGTTGTTTATCCGTGAGAGAGGATATCAATAAACCCAATGCCAGCACAACGAATATGAAAATTATTGAAACAAGATAAAGAGAAAACAAACTGCCATTAACAGGAACTTCCAGCAGGAATACTGCAAGCAACAAAACATTTGTAAAGTTGACCAGAGAAATAACAAAATAGGGTACAACCTTAGCCAATACGATCATCAGGGGGGGCATTGGAGATACCAGGATAACCTCCATCGTCCCAAGCTCTTTTTCGCGTGCAATAGAAACGGAAGTCATCAGGGCACATATCAGCATCAGAACCATCCCCATCACGCCTGGAACAATAGTAAAGGCCCCTTTCATGGTTGGATTATATAATAATTTTACTTCTGCATCTATTTGGAATGGTATATTCTCCTGACGCATCATTTCCTGCTGGTACATCCTGATGATTCTCGTGGCATAAGTCGTTAAGGTTGAAGCTGTATTTGGGTCTGTTCCATCAGCAATAAGTAATACCTGGGCATCTCCTGTATGCATCAGGTTTTCGAGAAATCGTTCACTGAAAACCACCAATAGGCCTACTTTCCCTTCCTGGAAAATTGTTTCTATCTGATCTGGATTGTCAACGTATTCCAGTAAAGTAAAATATTCACTGGTCCCCAGTTTAATGGCAATATTCTTTGTGGCCTGATCTTTGGAAGGATCATAAATAGCGATCTTGCTGTTTTTTATTTCAGGGGTTATACCGAATCCAAAAAGAATGATCATGGCCATAGGCAAGGCAAGAAGCATCATCATGGTCCATCGATCACGATAAATGTGATAAAACTCTTTTTTTGTGAAAGTTAAAAATTGCCTCATATTTAATTATTTGCACGGGTAGCTCTTCTGGCCAGTTTATGAAATATCTGATCCATGCTTTCCGCATTAAATTTTTTTCTTAGATTTTTAGGGCTGTCCAAAGCCTCAATTTTTCCATCTACCATCATGGAAATCCTGTTACAATATTCTGCTTCATCCATATAATGGGTTGTAACAAAAATGGTTATACCCCTATCCGCTGCCTCATAAATCAATTCCCAGAATTGTCTCCGTGCCACCGGATCCACTCCACCCGTAGGTTCATCAAGAAATACAATCTTCGGTTCATGAAAGATCGCCGCAGAAAAGGCCAGTTTTTGTTTCCAGCCTAGCGGGAGTGACTTTACCATAGTATTTTTCTCGTCCTGTATCCCCAATTGGCCAAGGGCATTGTCAATTCTTTCATTGATCTCTTTGTTGGGAACTCCATAAATTCCCCCATAAAGCCTGAGGTTTTCCCATACCTTCAGGTCTTCGTAAAGTGCGAATTTTTGGCTCATATAACCTATATTCGCTTTAACCTGTTCGGATTGTTTTTCAATATCGAAACTGGCTACCTTTCCGAATCCTGAGGTAGGTTTACTTAAACCGCAAAGCATTCTCATTGCCGTTGTTTTACCGGCGCCGTTAGCCCCCAGGAAGCCAAATATCTCACCTTTTTCCACTTCAAAGGATATGTTATCCACCGCTGTGAAAGGGCCGAATTTCTTTGTCAATTTTTCTGCAACAATTACTTTCATCCTGATGCGTTTAACCAGCTAATTCCATAAAACAATCCTCAATGCCCGGCTGAATACTTTTAATTTCTATTTCCTTATGACCTTTATCTATGAGAAACTTCTCTAATGTTTTTTGATTGAAAGTACTATCCTGATCAGGCAGTATTGATCGGTTTATCGTAATATGATGGGTGTCACCAAAGGCATAGCAGGTCATGATGTTTTCATGGGACCTGAGATCTTTGAGTAATTTTGACATATTTAGCCCAGTTACGGACCAAATCGTACTTTCGAAATCACCGATTATGTTTTCCGGTGTATCTATTTTTAAAAAGACTCCATCCTGAATAAGTGCTATTTTGTCACATAAACCAGCTTCATCCATATATGGTGTGGAGACAATGATCGTTATTCCCTGTTTCTTCAAATTGGCAAGCATATCCCAGAATTCTTTCCTGGACACCGGATCAACTCCGGTTGTTGGTTCATCCAGAAAGAGAACCGTGGGTTTATGGATCAATGCGCAGCTTAATGCCAGCTTTTGTTTCATTCCTCCCGACAAAGCGCCTGCCCGCCGTTTTTTAAACGGCTCGATCTGCTGATAGATGTCTTTAACCAGATGATAGTTTTCTTCAATGGTAGTATTGAATATTGATGCAAACACGGTAAGGTTTTCCTCAACGGAGAGATCCTGATACAAGGAAAATCTACCCGGCATATAGCCTACCTTTTTCCGGATACTCCTGAAATCCTTTAAAATATCATCACCATCTACCATGGCAGATCCTGAATCGGGAATTAATAATGTAGTCAGGATTCTGAAAAGTGTGGTTTTTCCAGCCCCATCGGGTCCAATAATACCAAATATTTCCCCTTTTGGTACCGAGAAACTGATCCCTTTTAGGGCTTCGACTTTTCCGTATTTTCGTTTCAGGTTATGGACTTCAACAGCATGCATTATTCGATTATTTTGAATCCGCCGTACATTCCGATCTTCAGATATTCGTCGTTTCTAACCGTAATTTTTACGGCATATACGAGGTTTGCCCGTTCATCCTGAGTTTGTATCGTTTTTGGCGTGAACTCTGATTTATCGGATATCCATGAAATGGTTCCCTCATATTCCCTGTTCTCAGTTTCTCCAAATTCGGCATATACCTTAACCCCTTGACCAATTTTCAAACGGGCCAACATATCGGCTGTTACATAGGCTTTTAAAATCATTTGACCCAGATCAGCAATTTTAAACAAGGCTTTACCCGTACCGGTCATTTCTCCCGGTTCCGCATACTTAACCAACACGGTTCCATCTATAGGACTTTTAATTATACATTTTTCAATCTGGTCCGCCAGCTGTGCTACATGAATATCAATGGTATTACTTTGAGCATCAACTGAATTAACACTATTGCCTAATGTACTTTTCTGAGACCTTAAACGGGCTTTTAAGATCAGTATTAAGGATTCAATGTCATCCAGCTGTTTTTGCGTGGCAACATCTCCTTCCAGCAGTCTTTGAATCCTTTCTTTTTCCCTTTCCTGTTTCGCAATCTCCCTTTCGGTAGCTTCGATTTGCGCTTTAATATCTGGCCTATTAGATTCAACGGTTATTTTGTTGGCTTCCAGTTGCAGCTTGTTGAAATGTAGTTGAGTGCTGTCAATAGATCCGACGATCTCACCTTTTTTCAAATCCTCTCCTTCCTGAATGTTGAATTCCATGATTTTTCCATTGGCTTCAGCAGATACGATTATTTCAGTTGCCTCAAATACGCCGGTTGCATCGGTTAGCCTTTCTTCATCTCCACATGAAAGAAGAGAAACTGACAGAAGTAAAAGGATATAAATATACGTTTTCATGATCGATAGAGATTTTTATTAATTTCCTGTTTTATTTTTATATTGATAGGCTTTCATCAGGTACTGTATTTCATGAACAACGAGGTTTTGTTTGGCTACACTTTCCTCATTGGTTCGATCCAGTAATTCTGATAAAGTACTGATTCCATTTTCATATTTTATCTCGTAGGCATCCTTGATACTGCTTTTTAGGGACACAATCTCCGTGTCCTGTTCAATCAGTTTCTGGTATTTTTCCAGCTCCACCCGGGTTTGTGTGAGGTCCAGATTGTTGTTGAACAGGAATGTTTCCCGTTGCACCTTTACCTTTTCAAGATTTATCCCGGTAAGTTTTTTGTTGTTCCCATTTTTATACAAAGCCCCCAGGCTCCAGTTAACACTCAGACCCCCGATAAATATATTCTCGAGTTTGGAGGCGCCAAAATCTACCCCTGGCCTGATGAAAGTACCAAATCCAAGTAAACCAAACTTTGGATAGAGCATGGATTTGTCAATTTTACCACGCGCTTCGATCAGGTATTCCTGATTCTGAAACATCCTTAACTCAGGACGGTTGTTATCCATAGTTAACAGGGTGTTTTCAGACTCAGGACGTGTAAAAGTTGTTGATCCATCAATCCTTTCCCCTATCATTGCCTCCAATACGTTCATATAGGCGCTTCGATTGGAAATCAATTCTTCTTTTTTCTGATCTGTTTTGATCAGTTCCACCCTTAATTCATCGATATCAGATGTATAAGCCGTTCCATTCTCTACAGCAATTTCAACCCGTTTCATATTTCGCATCAGGGTAGATTTAAGGATATCTAACTGCTGTAATTGTTCTTCGATCAGAAGAATTCCGAAAAACAGATTATTTACCCGGTCTTCCAGGCTGAATAAAGAAATCTCTAATTCTGCCTTTTCTACCTCTGACGAAGCTTCGGTTATCCCCTTTTTCGCTTTGGTGATACCTCCGTCCCAGATAACCTGGTTCAACTGGATAACTGAAATCATGTTGAAATCAGTAGAAGAAGATTCTTCCGGTGGTCCAAAACTTGGGAAACCTTCAACGACCCCTCCAATGATTGTGATATCCAATTGAGGAAGATATGCCTTGTTGGCATTTGAAATTGTATATTCCTTTGATTTTTCGATCAATTCGAATTGTTTAATCAAGGGATAATTGTTCCTTGCTTTTACCTGACATTCATCAAGCCTGATCTGCCCGGTAAGAGGCCTGGAAATCAAACATGATAAGAGGAGCATGGAAATTATTCTGATTCTTGTTAATAATGGTTTCATTGAATCGATTTTTCTGATTTGATCAAGGTACTAAGCTGCTAAGAATTATGTGTACGTTTTCTTTTTTCCTTCTATCAAGTAAAGATTGATATTCTTCATCTGAAATTCTGGTGATTGTTTTAAAAATGGGTTCACCCAGAAAGGCGATGATATTTAGGGACACTATGGTCATAAGCAGGTCATAAATTGTAATAGGCCGAACTGATCCTTTTTTTATCTCATCCTGCAATTCTCTGTTCATTTGTTCAATGGCCTCTTGCGGCATGTCCCCGAGTGTTTCTCTTACTGCCTTAAGCCGTTCCGGATTCATACCTAATTCGCTGAAGAAGAATAATGGCAGTTTGGGCTCCAGTCGAATAGCCTCAAAATGAGACTCTATCTTCTTCGCTAGCTTTTCTTTATATGGAAGATCCTCATTTCCAATATATAACAGACTGCCTATAAAGAATTTTATTTTCTTTTGAAATATAGCCTCAAATAATCGCTCTTTAGTCCGGTAGTAGTAATGCACAAGGGCCTGATTGCACCCTACGGCTCTTGCAATTTCCGAAGTGGAAGTGGCTTTGAATCCTTTCTCGAGAAACAAAGCTGTGGCTTGTTCAAGGATGGCCTCTTCCATATTCTGCTTTGTGTTAATTGGCATATTTAATTAAATAGTTTAATTGAGCTATTAAATAGGGCAATTAAAATAAAAATTTCCTTAAAAGCAACTTTTTCATGGATATTTTTGATCATGTTAAATTTTTATAGATATACACAGGATACGGACATGTTCAGGATACCAGGGATTTTAAAAAGTTTGATCTGTATTTTAAGTGGATTAGTTTTATTCGAGTAAATTTCAATTTAATAATTACATAAACAGACTTCCGCTTATTATAAAATTTTACCGCATTTGTGGAATGAAATCTGTCAGATTTTTGTTCTATATATACAAACAAACCTTAAACCATGAAATCGACATAAAATTTAATTGTTGATTTCTAAGAATATCAACAATTTTCTTTAATAAAGATTCCATCTGGCTTTAGGTTCATTAAATGTAGACAGATGAAAAATATTCTAACCAATTATATGCGATCCAGGATGGAAAGGAAAACTATTCGGGAAATGCATGTTGACTATGGTCCGGTAGTCACAATCTCCAGAGCCTACGGATGTCCAGGTAAAATAGTGGCCCAGGATCTTGCCTTAAACCTGAATAAACGATTACTAGGTACACAATCCAGGCATTGGAAATGGATCAGCAAGGAAATTCTGGAAGAATCGGCTAGAGAACTCAAGCTGGACAAGTACATGATCAAAGAAGCAGTGAACGCAAATGAGAAGGGTGTTATGGATGATATGATCATATCCCTTGCACATAAATTTTATCCAAGTGATGCGAAAGTCAAAAAGACACTGGCTGATGTGATCAAAGGATTTGCAAAAGAGGGTCATGTGATCATTGTTGGGAGGGCTGGAGTTTCATTAACGCGATCAATAAAGAGATCTCTCCATATCCGATTGCAAGCTCCTGTTGAATGGCGGATCAAGATCATCAGCGAACGGCAGAAGATTCCTATAGATGAAGCCAGAAGAAAATTGCTGGAAATCGATTATAAACGGGACCACCTGCGAGAGTATTTTGAAGGGCTAAAACCTGACAATTCAATCTTTGATATAATTTTCAATTACCAGACGATGAATGAAGAGGAGATCCTGGAAAGTATTATCCGGATTATGGAGTTAAAAAAAATGATTTAATTTCAAGCAAACCATCCCTCCCTGTCCAGGCTTCTGTATTGAATGGCCTCTGCCAGGTGCTCATTCCTGATTTCTTTACTTTCCGCAAGGTCAGCTATAGTCCGACTTACCTTCAGGATCCGATGGTAAGCCCTGGCTGAAAGATCTAATTTCTCCATTGCTGTACGTAGGAGGTTTAATCCTGCTTTATTAACAACACAAGTTTCTCTAACCATTTGAGGAGGCATCATAGCATTTGAATATATCGATTGTTCCTTTGTAAACCTATCGTTTTGAATTTCTCGGGCAGAAATTACCCTATTCCGAATCTCCTGACTTGATTCGTTACTCCTAATCGATGCCATCTCATCAAAACTGACCGGAGTTACTTCTACATGTAAATCAATACGGTCAAGCAAGGGCCCGCTGATCTTATTCAGATATCTGTGGATTTGATCGGGAGTACATACACAGTCCTTTTCAGGATGATTATAAAATCCACATGGGCATGGATTCATGCTGGCGATCAACATGAAATTTGCAGGATAATCTACGGTAAATTTAGTTCTTGATATCGTGACTTTTCTCTCCTCCAGGGGTTGTCGCATTACCTCAAGAACTGTTCTTCTAAACTCCGGCAGTTCATCCAGAAAAAGGACTCCATTGTGGGCCATAGAAATTTCACCTGGTTGAGGAAATGCCCCACCTCCAACCAGGGCTATATCTGAGATGGTATGATGCGGCGACCTGAAGGGTCGACGAGAAATCAGGGTGGCATTGGTTCCCAGCTTTCCAGCGACGGAATGGATCTTGGTTGTTTCCAATGCTTCGTAAAGATTTAGCGGAGGCAAAATCGAAGGTAATCGCTTAGCCAACATGGTTTTACCGGATCCGGGGCTTCCAATCATTATTGCATTATGACTACCTGCCGCTGCTATCTCAAGCGCTCTTTTAATATTATCCTGACCTTGTACTTCTTTGAAATCCATACCAAAATCTTCAACCTGATCGAAGAACAATTCCCTTGTATTGATATTAAAAGGTTTAATTTCTTTCTGAGCTAAAAGAAAATCAACAGCATCACGGATATTTGACACACCCATCACCTCAAGATCATTTACTATAGCTGCTTCCATTGCATTCTCTTTGGGGAGGATCAATCCTTTAAAGCCTCTTTTTCTTGCCATCATAGCAATAAGAAGTGCACCTTTAATAGGTCTAAGGTGACCATCCAGGGCAAGTTCACCCATGATCACAAATTTTTCAAGAAGATCGGTGTCCATTTGCCTGGAGGCTTTCATCAGGCTGAGAGCTATAGTTAGATCATATGCCGATCCTTCCTTTTTTATATCAGCGGGAGCAAGATTTAGAATGATCCTTGTCCTGGGCATGGTATACCCCGAATATTTCAGCGCTGATTCTATTCGTGACCAGCTTTCTTTAACAGCGTTGTCGGGTAAACCCACCATAAAGTGTTTAGTGCCAGCACATACATTGGCTTCAATGGTAATTATGCTGGCATCTATGCCGAATACGGCACAGCCATAAGATTTTGCCAGCATATCAGGCTAATTGTTTTTCAATAAGGAGGATTAATATGTGAATGATTTTAATATGGATTTCCTGTATCCGGTCAGAATATCCTGTAAAAGGTACCACAATGCTGACATTGGACATTTTTGACACCTGGCCACCATCATTTCCGCTGAGAATTATTGTAGTCATGCCCTTTATTTTGGCACTTTCAACTGCTTTAATGATATTCGGAGAATTACCACTTGTAGTGATCCCAAGAAGTACATCATTCGAATGTCCCATAGCTTCGATAAACCTGGAGAAAATATTGTCAAATCCATAATCATTACTGACACATGATATATGCGAAGGATCAGAAATGGCTATGGCGGGGATAGGTGGCCTATCATCCCGGTAGCGCCCGGTAAGTTCTTCTGCAAAATGCATGGCATCACAATGTGATCCACCATTTCCGCAGGAAACAATTTTCCCTTTGTTTTTTACTGCTTCCACCATGAGTGATGCAGCATGGTTGATATTATTGATCATAGCTGGCTGGTTTATTATTTTTGTTAATAGTTTTTCGGCCTCATACAGTTCTTCTTTTATTAATTTACTGAAGTTCATTTAATTATTCAGGTTGAATCTTATCCTTGAATTATATTGGATCTTTCTTGATCAATTTCGTATAGATCAGACTTAAATCCTTTATTTTCTTTTTTGGCTTTACTGATGTCTTTTTTCAGTCCTGTTATTTCATAATAATATATTGTAATTATCGAGGTAAATAAAATCATATTGACGATTAAAACATATTTAATATATGAAATATACCTAGCCATTTTTACCATCTCCCGAATATCATTGCCATCAATTAGAAAAGACCTGATCAGCATTGTAAGATTGAATACAAAAAACAATAGAATCAGGCTATAAATTGTTTTTTGGGATCCTGAAAGGTTTTTGAGATAGCTCGTTAACATACATTTCAATTCAGATGCTGAAAATAAGAAAAAATTGACAATTTCGGGATGAAATGATCCAATTTTAATTTTTACGCTATCTAAAAATCGAACACCTTACGAGGTATGTTATACCTGAAATGTCCCATTATATAGAAGGTATTATCATCCAGAAGATCCAGCTCGCTTTTTACATTCCTAACAACAAATTGCAGGTCGAAAAACACGTTATGCTTAAATTGGTAGGAAGTAGTAAAATCAAAATAATTGAAGTTTGTACCATAACCCTGGCCAATATAGTTGCCATATTCCTGCTCCCTTGTAATATAGCTTTGCATAATATCCTTTCCCCAATTACTTTCCTCATTATCTTCACCATAAAATGCACCTATATACTTTGCAATAAAGGAGAACTTTCTAAAAGGTTGATACCTTGTCAAGGCAATAAATTCCTTGAAATTGGCCCCATAGGGATGTGCCAATGGCATCCTGTAGTGTGCAAAATTGGTATATATTGTCTCATGACCATAAGTATATGGACGGGCAATATTAAATTCTAGGGTAAGGTCAAGGTTATCAAGCCAGAAAGCATCCATATATTTAAGTCCAATTTGTCCGCCAAATTTATTGGCCCACCAGCCATCACCTGATGTGACTTCACTCATTACAAATTCATCCAGGATGAGTTGTCCATAAAGCTGAAATCTTCTTAGGAAATTCCACTTGCCATCAAATCCAACCACTACATTATTTTCACTTCCTGACTGATGTTCCGCGGCCCTGTAAAAAATTGCGGGATTTAAATAGTTCGGATCAAAAGAACTATCAGTTGAATCGCCCATGGATACATTCTCAAAAAATCCGAGATTTAATTTCTTCCCAATATCAAATGATATGTGATGATGTGCAAAATATTTACGGGGGTAAGGGCCAGACAATGAACCGGTACCAGGATTACTGTAAGCATCTGCATAATGCTGGGCAATCACAAGACGGTAGTACAACTTCCATACTTTAACATCAAACTTTAAAAAGAGGTAGTTGTTTGTGAAATCCGATAATCCCATTGAGCGGATCCCGTCCCCCAGAAATAATTTATCATATCCGAATTGAACATTTATCTGTTTTATAATATTGAAAGAAATATATCCTCTTGCCGTATAGAAGTCGGCACCATCCGTATCATAAGCTTTCCAGAATCCCTCATAAGGCACCACACCATTACGATCTATCCAGGATTGAATATAATTTGGATATATGGCATTGGTAGTGGTAACATAGGTGTAATATCCAATTTTTTTAGCGATCAATCCACTTGCTTCAAATCCTCTCGTATTGGTATATAGCATCCTGCCATAATTACTATCACTACCCGCACTGAAATGAATGACAGGATTTAAGTGAAGTTCGAAATCTTTTGTTAACACAGATACGAAATCCGGCTTCTTACGGTAGAAGATCTTTAGAAAGGGTTTTCTGCTATCAGATTCTGATGAATCAGAAAAAGACCAGTTGTCATTTTTTATATACCCTATATTGAATTTGTCAATTCTATTATATTCAAGACTGTCTACATTAAGATCATCAACAAATTCTGCCACGGCTTCTCTTCTATAGGGTTTTAATGCAGATTGATAGTATTTTGATAAAATCCCCGATTTAATGGATAATCTGTCAAGCAAATGATAATAATCACGATTTAGAGGAACATTTGCACTTTGTGCGAATATCTTCTTTACTGGCATCTGGAGAATGAATAAACAGAGAAAAAGGATTAAGGTAAATATGTATTTACTTCTGGTCATCATAGATTAAAAAGCATAAGCCTCTATTCGCATATCCTCAAATAATGACTAAAAATATGCATTATTTGGTTTACGTGATGTTAATTGTCCTATTTTTTATTTTAAGTTATGAGGCTCAAAAGCATGGTGGAGAATAATAGATTCTTCGAGATCAGATACCGCAATATTTTCTCAGATAATTAAGCCCTATTTTTGATCCCAGTTCGTAAGCCATTCGGAAATCAGAGCATGAGTTAAAAGTATTTCCCAGAGAAGTTGCTGCAGCACCTCTTTTTATATAGGTGTCGGCTAAAATCTTTTTTAGTTTAATGGTATCCTCGGTTGTTCTTAATTCCTCCTGCAGCAATTGAATTGATTTTGTATAATCATTATAAGCACCACCGAAATCAAGGATATTGTGCCTGCATAATCCCCGATAACGATAATTGTATTCTTTGCTAGGTTGAAGTTCAATAGATTTGGAGAAGTCATCAATGGCTTCTTTGTACTGGTCATTTTGCATTTCAATCAATCCACGTTCAGTATATGCTTCTACCCGGTCCGGGTTGATCTTTATCATCACATCATAATCTTCGATAGCCTCTGCAGGCTCTCCCAATTCCTTGTTATAGTCACTTCGCAATTGCCGGAAGGCCATATTGTCTCCATCAAGACTTACTGCAGTATTCAGATCAGAAACAGCCTCTTTAAGATACTTATTTCCCTCATAATCATATTTTGAAATATGCGCTTTATATTCTGCCCTTCTGGCATAATATTTCCCAACCTGGTTATCCAGTTCAATGGCCTTGTTGATTTCCCTAATTGCTTCTGATTTATCTTTTAAGGTGAGATATTTAAACCGGGAATATTCATAATGCCCTTCAGTGTATTCAGGAATAAGCTTAAATGCCGTTGAAAAATCTTCATATGCTCCTCGATAATTTTTCGATTCCATTTTTGCAACTGCTCTTTTCAAAAAATATTCAGCTGTATAGGAGTCATATGTTTTTCGGGCCTTAATAACTCTATTATAATCGTTAATAGCGAGGTCAAACTTTTTTAAAGCTAAAAATGATTCCGCTCTAATAAATAAAGCATTCTCATACACGGGATCTAGCTTAATGGCATTATCCAGAAAATCAATAGCTTCAAAATATTTGCCGTCATCAAATTTACTTTTGCCAAATTTATAATACTCACGAGCTGTAAATTGCCCAAAAACCTGTATTGAAATAAATGTTAAAATAAAATATAAAACCCTTGCCTTCATCAAATAAAATTATCCTTCTATTAAAATACCTCTCAAAATGACCTTTATTATCCAAATACGTAAAAAAAAGATTTATGATATGTTAATGCCATAGATCCATTCATTTTTTTTCAATAACAAAGCAAAAGTAATCTTATATTTTTTAATATTTTGTCGATTTAAAAAGTTTGACTAATTTTGTGTCCCTAAAAAAATTAGAAATGAAAAAAGGAATTCATCCGGAATATAAGGAAGTAGTATTTCACGATACTCAAAGTGATTATAAATTTATCACGAAGTCGACGATGACTTCAAAGGATACAATTAAGTGGGAAGATGGTAATACCTATCCATTAATTAAGATTGAAGTAAGTTCAGCTTCTCATCCATTTTATACTGGTAAGAAAATATTTGTTGATACTGCTGGTAGGGTTGAGAAATTTAATAGAAGGTATAAAAAGAAATAGCTTAAAACGTAATAAAATGAAGGCTTCATGGTTTATTCTATGAAGCCTTTTTTATTTTATTCAAAACTATGACTATGAATACCAGCGTGAATATAATTCTGGTTGATTTACCAGAAGATAGGATAAAATTCTTTCCATTATCACTAACAAGGCCAGTTAGTGAATTGAGAACTGGAATATTCACTATTGCCGATAAATGGAGGCAGGCTATGCAATACCCTGCATACTATCTTACAATCGATTATCTAATAGAGAAGTATCCATTAAAGCTTGCAAAAAATAATTATTGTATTAATAGCCGGGTCATCCCGGATCATAAACTGATATCTTCTATAAATGACCTGAATCAAAATGAAGGACTGTTTTCGAACGGTTCTTTTATTGCTTGTAAAGTTGAAAAAAGCACATTTGAAACCCACATCAGGCATTACGACTTTTCACCTGTTAAATCAATTGAATATACTGAAGATTTAAGGCAGATTTCACATATCACAGAAATATACAATAATAATCCACATGAAATACGTGCTGATTTTAGTACACTCAGCATGTCAAATAATAAACTAAAGGATCCGCATACGGTATGTTATAATATCGATCAGATATTTATCGGGCAAGATACAAATATCAAGTCCAGCGTACTAGATGCTGATGATGGTCCAATCTTTATTGGAGACCGAGTAACCTTGCATGCGGGTACTGTCGTCAGGGGACCTGCTGCGATATTAAAAGGCAGCGTGATATCGATTGGTTCTAAAATCAGAGCAAATACAACCATAGGCCCATTCTGTAAAGTCGGAGGGGAGGTCAACCAGGTTGTATTCCAGGGATACAGCAATAAATCACACGATGGATTTTTGGGATCCTCCGTTATAGGGGAGTGGTGTAATTTTGGAGCGGGGAGTAATAATTCGAATCTAAAAAATAATTACAGTGGGGTGAAATTATGGGATTACGAAGCTGGAAAATTCTCAGAAACTGGACTACAGTATTGTGGATTAATTATGGGGGATTATTCAAAATGTGGCATCAATACAATGTTTAATACCGGTACGGTAGTAGGCATATGCGCCAATATATATGGCAATGGATATATGCCTAAATTTATTCCTTCATTTTCATGGGGGAATAATGAAGGATTTGTAGATTATCAAATGGATAAGGCCATTGAAACAATAAGAACTGTGATGGATCGGCGAGGAAAAATGTTTAATAAAAAGGATAAATTAGTTTTAGAGCATATATTTGACTCTACAGCAAAATACAGGGGGCGTATTTAAATCATGAAATTTTCTGATATTTCCGGATATGATTCATTAAAAACTCAATTAATACAATCTGTAGTCTCCGATCAAATTGCACATGCCCAGTTATTTCTAGGTCCTGAAGGCGGACCAAATCTCACGCTTGCTCTGGCTTTTTCCACATTTATTAACTGTGAAAACCGTACACCCGATGATTCCTGTGGAGAATGTGCTGCCTGCCGAAAAAACGCAAAACTGGTGCATCCGGATGTTCATTTTGCTTTTCCTGTGAGTGCAACTAAAAAGATTAAAGCTAAAGATGTTATTAGCGTTAAATTTCTAAGCGAGTGGAGGAATTTTATAATCCAGGATCCATATAATAATGCCGGGGGTTGGAACAATTATTTTGGAGGCGAAAACAAACAATTAAATATCTCACGGCAAGAAAGTAGGGAAATAATAAAAAACCTTTCACTAAAGCCTTTTGAAGGCCTCTATAAAATAATGATCATTTGGTTGCCGGAATATATGCATCCGTCAGCTGCCAATGCTTTATTGAAAATACTTGAAGAGCCTCCCCGAAATACCCTTTTTCTGCTGGTCTCTAATGATGAAACAAAACTCTTGTCAACTATTTTGTCTCGAACTCAAATTGTTCAGATAAGGCCTTTCAGTGATGAAGAAATCAAGGACCTTCTTATTAACCAGCATTTTATTGATGAAGATAAGGCTGGTCAGATAGCACACCTTGTCGATGGCAATATAAATGAGGCATTAAGGTTAGCGCGAGAAGTTGAGGATGACAGTCATAAAATGTTCAGAGATTGGATGCGGCTTTGTTTTATGGGCGATCTCATGGAATTAACAAGGTGGACTGAAAAATTCAATTCGATGACAAAAGTAGCCCAACAAACACTTTTTCATTATGGATTGAGTATGATGAGAGAAGCCCTAATAGTTAGCAATAACGAGTTAGACTTATCAAGACTTATGGGGGAAGAGTTTGAATTCGTCAAAAATTTTTCAAAAATCCTGTCCCTTGAATCAATTGAAAAGATTTCGGATATATTAAATGAAGCATTTTATCATATTGAAAGGAATGCTCATTCAAAGATCCTTTTTTTAAGTGTATCTCTGAAGATCTTTGAAATTTTTAAGAAATTGAAAATATTGTCGAAAGCCTAGGATTATCTTTGTTCGGTATTTGTTGAATAAGTGTTTATATTAACGGAAATAAATTAATCGATATATGGTACAAGCTAAGTTATTTTTTACTGTTTTATTTTCGATTCTTCTTATAATTCCATCCTGTAGTAATAATAAGGATTATTTAATAACTATAAAGACCAATTATGGGGACATAAAGCTGGTTCTTTTTGATAAAACGCCTAAACACAAAGATAACTTTATAGAGCTTGCTGGAAAAGGATTTTATGATAGCCTTTTGTTTCATAGAGTCATCGATAACTTCATGATCCAGACCGGTGATCCAAATACGAAATCTACAGGTAATCCACAATCCTATGGCAAAGGCGGTCCAGGATATACTATACCTCCGGAATTTCATCCGGATCTTATCCACGAGAAAGGAATGGTGGCTGCTGCCAGAATGGGAGATAATGTAAATCCCAAAAAGGAGTCCAGTGGTAGCCAGTTCTATATTGTTGAAGGAATGGTATATACGGAAGAATCTTTGAGAGATTCAAGAGTGGATTATAATGAATTGTACAAGTATTTTGGGAACCTGATCCAAAGAAGTGGTTATCAGGAAGTGAATCAGCAAGCCATGCAGTTGCAGACTGAAAATAAACCGGATGAATTAAAAGCCTTAATTCTAAGTTATAAGGATGTGTGTGAGCAAGATTACGATGTAGAATTGGATCAACCGCTTACGCAAAAACAAATAGAAGTTTATACCACCGTTGGTGGCGTACCTCATCTTGATGGCGGATACACGGTTTTTGGAAAAGTAGTTGAAGGTATGGAGGTTGTTGAAAGAATTGCTGCTGTGAAGACTGCGCCTGGTGACAGACCGGTTGAAGATGTGATAATAGTTGTCGAGGTAGAAAAAATGAGCCGCAGAAAGATCGAAAAGGAATTCAATTATACATATCCTGCTGAGTGATTAAATAGAATTAGTTCTTTTACCTACTTGAAACCGAGCTGGTAAAGTTCAGGATCAATTTTTTTATTCCGGATCAATTACAATAAATCATATCGTATTCTTCATCCGTAAAAACCTGTTTCCGGATAATTTCTCCCTTTGAATTATAATAAATTACAATATAGAATTCTGCTTCAGAAATATATTTCTCCGTGAAATAAATTGGGGTTTTTTCTGTGCCAATATTCAAAATATCATTAAATGTCGGACTGATTATGATCCCTTCAATATTACTTACGATACCAAATTGTTCTTCCTTTCTGAAAAGTATCGTTTTCTCATCTCCCTCATTCAAAAAATCATAATCCTTTATTTCACCCAGCAGAACTTCACCTGTAGTTAGATCTGTTATATTCCAGGTTTCTTCTATTTTAACAAGAATAGATGTGTCGTTCCAATAGATGATCTCATCATATGAAAAATCAGTAATCGCATCGCCTTTTAAATTTATTAATCCATATCCACCACTTTTATAAGCTATTAAATATTGGGAATTATAAGGTTTCAACATCCGGTCATATGCTGGTTTCAAATATATTCCTAAACGCTTGTTATAAATCCCAAATTTCTTATTATTCAGAAGAGAAACAAATCCATCATCATAATTTGCAATTCCCTGGAACTGTGGCTTTAACAATTCCTGCCCGGATGTATCATTCAGGCCAATCCTTCCCCTATAGCTCTTCTTGAAATATTCTTCACCAAGAAGTTGAAGGTTCAAATTACTTCCCTTTAGTAAGAGATTTCCATATATTCCATATGTTTCACTACGGTTCTTGTCATATTCTATCTCAATGTATTCAATTACCGTATCACCTTGATCCTTGATAACAGCTGATTTAAGAATTCTCAGATTTTTGTATTTTTCGAGTGTGATTTTCTGGTAATTGGAAAATATTAGCACAGGATTTTCTTCTTCAATAGCGATTACGAAATTTTTGCTCAAAATGCTTATTGAGTCATATGCAAATACATCGGGGAAAGGTGTGAAGTTGTGATAAAGGATCCACTTGTCAGCTGATCTTCCGGTCAACCATTTGCCTTTATAAATAACATCAGTCAGGCCACCTGAGCCCGAAATCTTAATAAAAGCATCATCGTATAAATGATAAATAGAATCTTTCTTTATTAGCCAACCTTCTGGCAAGGTGTAAATGTTCTGTTTACCCAATTCTAATTGATATTCAAGCCTGCTGCTCAATACTCCCTCAGTCTCACCTTTGAAACACAATACTTGTGTATCCTCTATCAGCTCATACTCATCATAGACGAATTGCAAATCAATATTGCCTTCGATATATGAGCTGAAAATATATTCCTTATTGGTAATAGCCCAAAGCCCTTCATTTTGGATCATGATAAACGCTCCTTCACTGGAAATCTCCTGAACGCCGTAAGGGAATAACTGCAAACCATTCAGGGAATACAAGAACCAAAGATTATCTTGTTTCGTTTTGATTAGTTGTCTGCCCAATTTTTCTATCGCATCATATTTTACCGGTAATATTTCTTCTCCAGTTTTGAAGATGAGGCCATATTTTCCTCTGTTAAGAATCTTCAAGGTTCCAGATACAAGATCCTGTACATCATTATATGGATTTTCATATATGATATTTCCATCTTTAGATGCTACCATTTGGTTCCCCTCCAATCTGACCCTGAAATAATCATCTGAAATATTCCCACAGAGATAAACCTCATCAACATCATCGAATGTATATTGGATAATAAGTTCACCTTCGCTGCTCATAAATCCATACTTGCCATTCTCAAATACTGGGACAACAAACTGGCTATCGTGATGATCTACATTTTTAATCGAATCATTCAGATCAAGGAAATTATAGTAATAGGAAAAATCTTCAGCTCCGGATTCCCGATAATTGTGATATAGTCTGTTGATTGCTCTTTGAACAAGGGCTGATTCCGGAAAATCCTTTATAAATTGAAGATAACTTTCTTCTGAATTGCTGCATGTACTGATCCTGAAAATCTCACGGATGGCTTCCTTTTTAAATGGCGAATTAGGATGGTTTTTAAGGAATGCCCTATAGCTTTTCAATGATCCATCTTCTGTTTTCGACCGGAACAGCAATATTTGATATCGCTTTTTCGCCTGCTCAAATTCCAGGGATCCAGGATAGCTTATCATAAATTCCTCATAGGCCTCATAGGTATTCTTTTTCTTTGCATATTCAAAAGCCAGAGCATTTCTGTCCATAACCGCATCGGTATTATATATGGATTGATTGAATTGTTCTGTGTAGAAGTTATAGGCGTCAAGCGTATGTTCTTTTTTAGCTCTTTCATATGCTTGCAAGTCAAGTTTTTCTTTCTGGGCTGTAAGGCTGGAATCATCTATCAGAACCTTATTAAGTTTCTCAAGATCCTTTTCATCTGAAGGAGGATACAGATCCCGGGCTTTCAAGATATAGTAATAGGATGTGTCCAGGTTGTGGTTTTCATACTGGGTATCATTATAAAGCAATGAGTATATAAAGTAAGAACCAGGGTTCAGGGAGTCTTTATCAATATCCTTATCCAGAGCTTCAATTAATTTCACATAATCCTTTTTTTCAAGAAGCTTCAATGCCTTCTTTTCATCGGCATAACTGGCCAGGTTGATAAGAATCAATATGGGGATTAGAATCTTTTGCATTAATATGCACCTATCATGCTATACGTCATAAAATTACATAAGTCGAAAATAAAATATAAAAGAACAGAGTACAATTTAATTTTATCATTCCGTAATATTAAAAACGATTATTTACTAATTTTGGTCTTCGATTTGATGATTTGTGTTGGATTTGTGCAATGAGAAAGCTAATTCACAAATCTGCCAGATTGGTCATCGACAAAATAATTCGGGATGTAGCGCAGTCCGGTAGCGTACCACAATGGGGTTGTGGGGGTCGCAGGTTCAAATCCTGTCATCCCGACGAATGAAATTAAGGTCACTAATCAAAATATGTGACCTTTTTTATTTTCTCCAGATCTCCTCAATATCTTCCAGGGCCAATCCCTTGGTTTCGGGCATCTTTCTTAATATGAATGGAACAGGAATACAGCAAACGGCAAAAACAAAAAAGGTCCCAGCAGGCGTTAAGGTATCCAGCATCCAGGGAACTATCTGGCCAATAATAGCTGTTCCTATCCATATTGCCAAAGTAGCAACGGACATTGCCCTTCCTCTTACCTTTGTGGGATAGATCTCAGATAACAGAACCCATATAACAGGCCCATAACCAATGGCAAATGAGGTAATGAAGGTCAATATGAATACCATTATTAAAATGCCTGATGTCTTTTCGAGTAAAAACAGAATGCCAACAGCCAGTAATGAAAGAAACATACCGGTAATGCCACCCAACATTAATTTTTTGCGACCAAACTGGTCGATCTTCCATATGGCATAAACGGTTGCAGCAACATTCACAAAACCTATGATCACCTGTCCTCCCAATGCGTCACTCAATTTCAAACCGGCATCTTCCATGATTCGGGGTCCGTAATAGATGATTGCATTGATACCTGTAAATTGAGATAAAATTGCGAGTGCAATTCCAGCCAGTAAGGCAATCCGGATACCCTTATGAAACAAAACAGCCCATGATCCGCTTTCTTCTTTTTCTATCGCCACTTTTATTGATTCCAGTTCAATTTCAGCTTTCTCTTGACCATTTATTTTCGCAAGGACATCCAGTGCCTTAGAATTTTTATCTTTTGAAGCAAACCACCGCGGACTTTCGGGAACAAAAAACATGGCAATGAAGAATAAAAGGGCTGGTATAGCTTCACTGCCAAACATCGCCCTCCAGACTTCTGAAACCATTACCTGTTCCCAGATACTTCCCGGTTTAAACTCCAGGATATTACTTTGTCTTAAGAAGTATGCATTGGCAAAATATGCCAGTAAGATGCCTATAGTAATCGAGAACTGGTAAAGAGCCACCATCCGCCCTCTTATTTTAGGTGGTGAAACCTCAGAAATATATAATGGAGAGAGCATAGAGGCTACACCAACAGCTATTCCTCCAATCGATCGGTAAAAAATAAGTTCAGTATGGGAACTGCATAAAGCACATCCAATCGCAGATAAAGAGAAAAGAAATCCAGAAATAATCAGTGATGTTTTTCTTCCAAACCTGTCTGAAAGTTCACCAGCCATGGCTACGCCTATAATGCAACCAACCAATGCAGAACTTACAAACCACCCCTCCATAACGCTATCTAGTTCAAACTTTGATTTTACAAAACCGATCGTGCCGGATATTACGGCCGTATCATAGCCGAAAAGAAATCCACCGAATGCTGCGGTGAGTGTAATAAAAAACAGATATTTTGAATTAGTGCGAGATCCTTCTTTAACCATATTCCCTAAAAAAAGTAACTACAAGTAAATTAAAGGATTTTTCCCTCTATTTTCACCCCTGCAGTGATATATTTTATGATTTTTATTATCCGGATGGCGCGTTGAATAACAAGATCCGTGTTAAAATAGCGCATGGTATATCCTGTCCGCCGCATGTTGCTGTTATGGGCATATGCCCAATGGATTATCCTGGAATCATGGTGTGTTCTCAGGGCCTCTTTCAATTTATCCAGGGCCATTCCATTTATGCTATATATGGTAATGTAAGTATTCAAAACAAGATCATAATGGGCCGTCCGGTTTTTTGATCCATCATCATACTCTTCTACTTCCACTTCTTTATCAAAAAAAAGATCATAAATATCAAGGGATAAGATATAATCGGGATCATATTCCCTGCATAGTTCCTGAATTATCCTGGTTGATAAATTATAAGCCGGTTCATGAGCAGAATGGCTGTCAAGTGTAGTATCTGCAATAATCAGGTTGATCTTTTTGTTCGTGTCAAATCCGGCTTTTAATCCTTCGATATATGTTTCAATACCCATTATATACACATCCACCTTATTTTCATTTTTATAATCAAGGTCATCTGGCATAAAACGTTTTACAAGAAGAAAATCAGCACTGTCTCCCGGTAAAATGATTTCCGGGAGCGCTGTTGTGGAAATGGATACATAAGAAGTACATGAAAATTTACATAATATCAGTATTCCAAAAATGAATATTCTAACGAAACTTTGGATATTTGCTGTCACATTTATATCAGATTTCAGGAATGAGCACATCGATCTTTTTCAATAAATACATTTGGAATTGTCTTCCTTTACATAATAGGATTTATAATTTTTGGCCTTAGGATCCATACAACCGCAAAGATCCAGAAGCTCTATATTTTTAAAATCAATAGGATGGCTTTCAGCCTGAAGGGCTATATAACCTTCAGTCAAAATGGTGCCAGCCTTAGCAATCCATTCTTCCTTATCCAGGAAGATTCCAAACATATCCCAATCCTGTCCTTCATATTGATCGCTTATAAATCCACCGCCTACCTGTGGTTTCTGGAAAGTCAACACGGTATCGCCTTCTACAATAAATGTCATATATTCTCCACCCTTAACAATGGCTTCTGCATGAACCCATTGATCTCCATGATAGGTTTTAGAAACAGAATTGATACAATGATTATAATTAACAGTATCTCCCAATTCTACAGCAGTACCTGGCGTGCATACATTGGCTGTCGTTCTTTCGCCTTCATTAAGTCCGCCCAGAAGTTGTAGCTCTATAGATACGGGGAACCCCTGACCCAATTCATTACTTAAGACTGACTGTGAATGCAACATGATTCCACTATTGCGGACATTCCAACTGGCCCCACCTTTTAATTGTTCACCAGTAAATCTATAATCGAACTTTAATTTATAATAGGAATAGGGAGTTTGATAATACATATGTCCGAATGTATCGTTGAACTCTACATAATTATCATATTTTATGCGGATCATACTGTCTTCCACAACAAAAGTTTCATTGAAATTTTCATTGATTTCATAACCGGAAATCTTTATGTCCCATCCGCTAAGATCTCCTCCATTAAATAATGAAATCCATTCCTCTTTGTCCTGATCTGACAATTTGGTTTTTTGATCACAATTAAAGAGTAGGCCCAGTAGTATAAGAAAAACAATAAGGATGACTTTCATAATAGAAGTTTTAAGTTAATAAACATTAATGTAACAATTTTTCCGAAAGAAATTAACAGTTGCATTATGATTGAATTCTAATTCTTCAAAATCAGTTACTCAAAACCAATTTTGTAAATGGGAATAACGGAATTCTGATATTTGCCTAATCTGCTGATGATCATAATTAATGCTAAATACTTAAAGGAAACAGGTCTAATTATGCAGGCTTAATCATTAGACATTTCTTAGACAAAAGGATCTTTAGGCAGAATGGCTTTGAATTTCCTTTTACTGAGATTAATCGACTTCTAATAACTCAATTCCCTGAATATTTACTATGCTTCATTGCTAAAAGTTCAACTTATAGTTATCTTCAGAATCAATAATTATATTTTATAATATGAAACATTTTTTCTATCTGCTCACCTTCTCGATTAATCTTTCTTTCATTGATCCTTCTACCGCGCAGGTAGAACCATTAGAAGAATGGTGGCTCAAGGAACCTTTTCGACTGGTTCAGACCAACTTGCGTGAAATTGATGCAATCGATTTCGATATTGAAGTTTATGTCAATTCTATAATAGATATGGGAGCGAATACGGTGCTGATTAATGTTGGAGGGATCGTTGCAAACTATTATACTGATCTTGAATTTCACTATCAAAATCCAAACCTTAAATTCAACATGATCAATGACCTTGTGGAAAGATTGCATAAGGAAGGAATCCGTGTAATGGGCAGGTTTGACTTCAGCAAGATCAATGAATTATATGCAGCTAAAAATCCAGATTGGCTGTATAAAAGTGTTTCAGGTGAACACGTTACTTATAATGGACAAGTACATACATGCGTAAATGGAGGATATCAACAGGAATATTCTCTTAGAATATTGAATGAAGCCCTGACGAACTTCCCCCTCGATGGTGTTTTTTTCAATATGATCGGATACCAGACCAGAGATTACAGCCATACATATCATGGGATCTGTCAATCTGATAAATGTAAAAAGAGATTTTCCGAATGGTCCGATGGCCTTGAATTGCCAACAATAGAAACGATGAATGATCCTGTATTCCGGAAATATCAGCAGTTCAAAAGTGAAACATCTAATGAATTGTTTTTTCAGATCCATGATCTGATAAAATCATTTGGCAACCAAATAGCGATCTGCACATATACTCATGCAGGAACTGATTTCTACCGGAAGGAATCAAATTCACACGCTGCCCTTTATGATGACTTTGTGCCTTGGGAATATCAATCAGCACATAATGTAAAAAGTACGCTTGGATCCTGGAAGGATGAGCAGGTCAGCAATGCTATTGTCCATTTCTATGGTTAT
>CAYMFU010000075.1:0-14881 GCA_964389805.1 uncultured Roseivirgaceae bacterium
AACACCTCCCACCTTATCTTCAGTAAAGTTTATCTTTCTCATTACGAAAAAGAATACGATCCATATCAGGAATATCCCTGTCATTCTGATAAGATAAAACGGGAGGTTCAAATACGCCTCTTTACCGGCAATGATATGATCATAATTAGGATTTAATGATCCATCTGCCATTTTTTCATTATACAATGAATGATCAAGCCAATGGAACATATGCCAGTGAGAGCTGAAATTGGCAAGATAAAATACAATCAGGGTAAGAACAAATGCAAATGGCAACCAGGATCCAAAGGAAAGCGGTATCCTGATCAAGGCGGACGACCATCCTGCCTGGGCAGCGTATTGTACCGCAAAGAAGAATACACCTATTATTGCCAGACCAATAAAATATACGTTATTGATCCAAAGGTCTGCGAATAAACGATGTGTCCAGTGGAAGGCATGACCTGAAGCTTCATGTCCGGCATCACCACCGTGTTCCTGACCGCCAAATGCCAAAATGGCTATGCCGATGGCTGCCAATACGATTCCCACCAATCCAAGGATCAGAATTTTCTTTTTGGTCGACGATGTAAATACAAATACTTCCTTGCTCATATTGCGTACTGATCTTTAATTCGGTTGATTCTGTAAAGTTTGAACATATCTAACGATCTTCCATCGGTTTTCAATAGGTATCTGAGGACCGTGAGGATACATTCGCCCTCGCCCCCATGTGATGGTATGGAATATCCATCCTTCCGATAGGTCTTTCACTCTTCCTACGTTATAGGCTGGCACACCCATCATTACCTGGCCGACAAGTCCATCTCCCTGTCCTGTTGTTCCATGGCATGAAATACAGAATATTTCAAACAAAGCTTTGCCTTGCGAAACGATCTCAGCGGTAGAATCCAAGGGATTCATTACATATTTCCCCGCAAATTCGATGCTGTCCTTTGGAACACGATAAGGTAAAAAACCATTTTTAGTCCTTGCCACTACATTTGCAGGAGGTGTCCTTAAATTCATCATATGCGGGTTGTTGGGATTGGAATTGAAATATTCCCCGTAAGCATCGTTGTCAGAATTTACCCAGCTACCAGCATCTTTATCGGTTATTTGAGTCATTGGTTCATAAGGGACACTATGGTACATATTAGGGGCATATTCCAGACCCTGGTAGTCCTCTTTTGCACTGCAGGACACTATAATCCCTCCTATAACAATCAACCCGATATATGATATTATTCTATTCATTGAAATCATTTAATTAATCAAAATTCTTTTCGTTCACTTCTTCCGCCCCGGTTTCCTTAAATAATTTTTTTATTTCTTCAGAAGCCCCATTATTGGCTCCCAGATCAACAGCGATCACATGTTTATCATCCGTGATTCTTATATCCATCAGTTTTAGTTTCTTATAAGGCTTAAGGTCTGATGCCACCATAAAAACGCCAACCATACCAAGGGCTGAAATCAAAACGGTTAGTTCAAAAGTTACAGGAATAAAAGGCGGCAGTGATGCAAAGTTCTTACCACCTATGATCATAGGCCAGTCAATTCCCATCATCCAGAACTGCATGGTCAGGGCCAGCAATGTGCCTAACATTCCAAACAAAAAGGCAGCTATGGGCAACCTGGAACGCTTGTAGCCCAACGCATCATCAATACCATGTATGGCAAATGGAGAATATACTTCATGAACCTTGATCTTATTAGACCGGATCTTCTTTACAGCGCTGACAACCTCATCAGGATCACTGTAAACACCTAGTATAAAGTTCTTATTCCGTTCCATTTATTTCGAAGTTTTTATGGTAGAACCTGTTGACTTAATAATGCTCTTTACTTCAGCCATATTGACTACAGGGAAGAATTTCGCAAACAAGAGGAAACTTGTAAAGAAAAACCCGAGAGAGAAGAGGTATTCACCCACATCATAAAATGTCGGGTAAAACATGGCCCAGCTTGACGGTAGGTAATCCCTGTGCAAGGAGGTAACAATAATCACGAACCTTTCAAACCACATCCCGATATTCACAACTATAGACAATATAAAAGACGCCACAATGCTTGTCCTTATTTTCCTGATCCAGAACAGCTGTGGAGAAATTACGTTACAGGTCATCATGGTCCAGTAAGCCCACCAGTAAGGTCCTGTTGCCCTGTTCAGGAATGCATACTGTTCTGCAGGTACGCCGGAATACCAGGATATAAATAATTCTGTAAGGTAGGCTACACCCACTATCGATCCGGTGATAATGATGATTATATTCATCAATTCTATGTGATAAATTGTAATATAATCCTTAAGGTTCATGACATGCCGGGCTACCAGCATAAGTGTCATCACCATGGCAAATCCGGAGAAAATAGCACCAGCAACAAAATATGGTGGAAATATGGTGGTATGCCATCCTGGTATAACAGAAGTGGCAAAGTCAAAAGATACGATGGTATGAACGGATAATACAAGTGGAGTAGCCAGACCGGCAAGTATCAGGGCTACTGATTCATATCTCGACCAGGTTTTAGCAGCACCATCCCAGCCGAAGCTTAAGGCGCCATAGATCAATTTCGATATCTTATTCTTGGCCCGGTCACGTATTGTTGCAAAATCAGGTATCAGTCCGATATACCAGAATACTGCTGAAACTGTAAAATAGGTACTGATCGCAAACACATCCCAAAGTAAAGGGGAATTAAAATTAACCCATAAGGATCCAAATGTATTGGGTAAAGGCAGCGCCCAGTAAAAACCAAGCCATAACCTGCCCATATGAAAGCCAGGGAACATCATTGCACATATCACAGCAAAGATGGTCATAGCTTCTGCAGCCCTGTTGATTGACATTCTCCACTTTTGTCTGAAAAGCAGCAAAATGGCTGAAATCAAGGTGCCCGCATGACCAATACCCACCCACCAGACGAAGTTTGTAATATCCCAGGCCCATCCAACGGTCTTATTCAGTCCCCAGACGCCAATTCCTTCCCATAATAAAACAATCGTTGCATACAGGCCTATTGCCAGAACTGTAAGCGATATGGCCATTCCCATTAACCAGGACTTCGAAGGTTTACCTTCTACCTGCCGGCAAATATCGTTGGTCACATCAGATGCTGTCTTACCACCAGTAACCAATGGTGGCCTTACCGTTGAAACTACTTCCATATGTGGTTATTAGGCATTTTTATCTTCTAAATCTTTATTTCTAATCTTTGTGGTATAAAATACATTAGGCCGAACCCCAATCTCTTCCAATACCGTATATACCCTGTCTTCCTGTATGACTTTGTCCCCATCCTCTTCTTTCACTTTCATCAGTTTATTGATCCGGCTGTTTGGATCATTCAGGTCACCAAATACAAGCGCTTCGGATGGGCAGGATTCCGCACAGGCCACATTTATCTCGCCATCGTAAGGCCTTCTGCCCTCCAATTTCGCTTCCAGTTTACCATATTGTATCCTTTGTATACAGAAAGAGCATTTTTCCATTACACCCCGTGACCGGACTACCACATCCGGGTTCAATACCATTTTGCCAAGGTCGTTGTGCATGGATATATTTTTATTGAACTGGTCATTATCATGATATTTGAACCAGTTGAATCTTCGAACTTTATACGGGCAGTTGTTTGCACAATATCTTGTACCAACACAGCGGTTATACACCATCTGGTTCAGACCCTCTGTGCTATGCGTAGTTGCAGCTACCGGACATACTGTCTCACAAGGCGCATTATTGCAATGCTGGCACATCATAGGCTGATGAGTGATTTCCGGATTTTCTGCCGCTTCTTCCATCCCTACAAAATCGTTTACAGGTGCATCACTGCTATAATACCTGTCAATCCTGATCCAATGCATATCGCGCCGGTTCAGAACTTCTTCCTTCCCGACAACGGGCACATTATTTTCTACCTGACAGGAAATGGTACAGGCGGAACATCCGATACAGGAATTCATGTCTACCAATAATCCCCAATGATGATTATTATAATCATGACCTTTCCATAGAGTGATCTTCTTCGCATCGATCTTCCCATCAACATGGCCATCCCCCATTTTCCTATCAAGATCCAAAGAGGCGGCTATATTGGAATAATGCCTTCCTGCAGCAGGATCCGCCTGGTATTCTTCCAGGTAAGCCTCCTGGATCACATTCGTCCTACCCATATAGGTATGATGGGTTTGTGTTTGTGCAATCCTGTAGGTTTCAGAAAGCGGCTCCACCTGAACGCCCTCTAATATATCGTTCGACCAGAAATCCCTGGAATTGTCCATCAAGGGATAGGCATCAACCCCTAAATTATTGGCTACTATACCCGCGTTTTTTCGGCCATATCCCAATGCAAGCCCGAGGGTTCCCCTTGCTTGTCCTGGTTGCACGAGTACGGGAACTTTCATCGTCTCTCCCTGTGCACTTAAAGTAGCTACTGGAAATTGATTGCCATCAACACTAATCCCTAATTCACGAGCAAGGGATTGTGGAATAGTCAGGTAATTGTCCCAGGTCGCTTTTGTTATTGGATCAGGCATTTCCTGAAGCCATGGATTGTTGGCCTGGCTACCATTTCCAATCCCAATTTTTGTGTATAGAATCAGTTCAAGGCCATTGCCTGATGTCGAATACTTTCTTCCTATTCCCTGGGCAGTCCCTTCATTAGGGATATAGTCGCTAAGAGATACCGAACCAGCGTCATAGCTGTACAGGCCATCATGCAGGCACTGATCCCAGAAAGTTTGAAATTCTATTATTTTCTCCTGAGCAGGGAAATATTTGCTTTCCCATGTATTATTAAGGTATTGATAATAATCTGTAGATTCTTCCTCTATCCAGGCCAGGAGTGATTCCTGCACCTGACGGGTATTGAACAATGGGGTAATAGAAGGTTGAGCAAGGCTTAGCTGACCGGGGATAGGCTCTGCATCATTCCATGATTCAAGATAATGATGATCCGGGAGGATGTATTTTACGACAGAAGCTGTTTCGTCTTTCACTCCGGATGTTGATATCGATAAGGATGCCTTCGAAATGGATTCGGCTATCTCAGATCCTTTCGGGTGATTGTATACGGGATTGACATTATAAAAGATCACTCCGTCCACTTTGCCTTCACCCAATTCATTCACAAAGGTATCCATGGCCTCATCGTCACCCTGCTTCAGGTTCAAGGGTTGACTGAGATCAATAGTGGATCCATAATTACCTAGTATGTTATTTATGCCATTTACGAGCATTTGTACATCCGGATCATTTGAACCAGCAATAACAAGCGATTTGCCTCGTGCCATCCATAATTGATCGGCTGCTTTTGCAAGAAACTTTATATCGCCAGGATCAGAAACATTAATGGTCCCCTGCCCGGCTTTTGTTGCAAGCAGGTTGTAAAGTTTCGCAATGATAAGCCCTTCCTGCGATGGTTTTATGGTAATCCTGTAATCCGCATTCGATCCAGTTAATGACATCAATGATTCATACTGGTAATGCCGTGACATCTTGCGATGCTCTTTATTGATCTTTCTGGTTTTCGCAAAATCCCGGCTATATCCTATGGAATTCAACCAATTCCCAAGAAAATCGGCCCCGAAACTGATAACAACATCCGCTTCGGCAAAATTATATGTAGGGATCAACGCCTGTCCGAAATTGTTCTTATTGGCCACCCTCATGCCATGCATGGAATCCGTATCATAAGTAATATGCTTTGCGGATGGATATTTTTCAAGGAATTTAGCGATGATCTCCTGTGTGGTAGGGCTTAATATCGAATGGCTTACAATTCGGATCTGCCCGTTTTGCCGATAGATATCCTTTAACTGACCTGTAATTTCCTTATCTACTACTTCCCACTCAGATTTTTCCCCTCCGTTTAACGGACCTGTAATTCTTTCCTTGTCGTAAAGTGACAGGATGGAAGCTTCAACCTGGGCGCTGGTTCCCCCTTTGGAGAAACCCGACAGTGTATTCCCCAGGACTTTTATAGGTCTTCCCTCTCTTGTCTTGACCACAATACTGCAGTAATCACCGCCAATGGAATAGGTAGAAGCATAATAATTTGGTACGCCCGGCTCCAGGCTAACAGGTTTATTAAGGTAGGGTATTGCTTTGCGAACAGGTGCCTCGCATGCAGCCAAAGAGGCTGCTGCTACGCTGAATCCCATCATCTTCAGAAAATCCCTTCTTGAACTTGACGGGGCTGCACTGTCCTCCTTTCCTACAGGTAATTCCTGTGGGAACTCCCTGTCGGCATACTTAATATACTCCGGGTCATTTTTCAGTTGCTCAAGTCCGTTCCAGTACCGTTTTTTATTTTCTTCCATGAATTAATTAAATTCTGAATATATCCTTAATAATGACATTTTGAACATTCAAGACCACCTATATCAGCCACAACCATATCCTCTTTACTAACGGTCTTATGCAGTTCAACCAGCTGATCATAATATGCATTATCAGTCTGGATAACTGTTTCCCTGTGACAATCAATACACCATCCCATGGTCAGGGTAGAATGTTGCCTGACCACTTCCATGGTCTCAATAGGACCATGGCAATCCTGGCAAATAATATTCCCTACTTTATAGTGTTGGGCATGATTGAAATAAGCCAGGTCAGGAAGGTTATGTACCCTTACCCACTCTATAGGCCTGTTGTTTTCAATAGCATCATATATCTTTTGTATTTCTTCCGAAGGTTGATCCGCTCCAATCACCTTAACAATGGCACTGTGGCAGTTCATACACACACTGGCAGATGGTATATTGGCCTGGCGGCTGGTAGCAACACCAGTATGACAGTACTCACACTCAATTTGATAGTCTCCAGCGTGTACTTTATGAGAATATACGATGGGCTGGGTTGGCGAGTAGTCCTGCTGTATACCAACTGAATACAAACCGTCAATTACCGATTTCAACATGATAGCAATAAAAATAAAAGACACAAAACCTACGAATACCGGAGATCGTACCAGGTTGCCTAAATTAAATCGTTGTTCTAGGACTTCAAGTTCACTTTCATCAAGACCTTTTTTCTGCTTCACGAACCGGGTCAAGGTTTGTACCAGCATAACAAGTACAATAAGTATTAAGACAAGTATTATAACCAGTCCGGTCAATGCAGCAATTAAAAATCCTGATGATATGGACAAACCTGAGGGGGCAGCTCCAGCTTCCCCTGCCGGATCTGCCATATCCATGGCGGCAGCGGGAGGATTTAAAGTCTGGTCTTTTACATATGAAAGAATGGCAAGCACCTCATCATCGGATAGATCATGAGAGGGCATTTGAGTTTTGTTATATTGTTCATAAGTCTGAACTGCATAAGCATCTCCGCTTTCGATTACTTTTTGTGAATTCTGAACGAAAGCTATGATCCAGGGTATATCCAATCTTTCATAAACACCTGCGAGCGGAGGTCCTATTACCTGCTTATCCACAGCATGGCATACCTTGCAATAATTATTAAATAAGGTCCCTCCGGCAGAGATGATATCCGGATCAGCAGAGATCCCGTCATCGGGTGCCGAGGAACTTACAATGGCCGTACTATCAGTGGCTTCCTGAGCGAAAACAGAGATCCCTGAAAAAGAAACAATTAAACCTGAAAATAATATGAATGCTAAAACTCTATGACCTCTCCTATTAAGCAGGCAGCTTATGTCTTCTAACATACTAGATTTTTATTTCGAAATAATTAATTGGCACAAAACTAACATTACCCACCTATTTTCCAAACAAACTTGAAAAAGAACACCCTTCTGCGAAAACCATCCACAAAAATGGATTTATAATTTAAAATTTAAAAACTTCATATTAAGAAATTCTTCAATACCTCAATTTAGAATCATTCTAAATAAGTAAAGTATAATTATCATATTTCCCTTTGGAAGATCACATAATTTATCCTTGAAATAATTCTGTTTGAAATACTGTTTTGAAAATAAGGATAAGGTGTTCATGTTTTTATAACTTTGCTCATAGAATTATTTAATGTAAACGCATATTTATGGCCTTCGATATTGACATGATTAAAGCTGTATATGCCCGGATGGGTAATCGAATAGATGCAGCAAGGACACTTTTAGGTAAGCCAATGACCCTAGCTGAAAAGATACTATACGCACACCTGTTTGATGGTGATCCAAGTATAGTTTATCAGAGGGGCAAGTCTTATGTTGATTTTTCACCTGACAGGGTAGCTATGCAGGACGCGACAGCCCAGATGGCATTATTACAATTTATGCAGGCTGGCAAGAAAAAAGCAGCGGTACCTTCCACGGTACATTGCGACCATCTTATTCTGGCTAAAAAGGGAGCTTCTGAAGATTTGCAAAATTCAATTACCGCCAGCAAAGAAGTATTTGATTTTCTGGCATCCGTCTCCAACAAATATGGAATTGGTTTTTGGAAACCCGGTGCAGGTATAATCCATCAGGTAGTCCTTGAGAATTATGCATTCCCTGGTGGAATGATGATCGGGACTGATTCGCATACAGTAAATGCTGGTGGTCTTGGGATGATAGCCATTGGTGTGGGTGGTGCAGATGCTGTAGATGTTATGGCCGGAATGCCCTGGGAATTGAAATTTCCTAAGCTGATAGGCATAAAGCTCACTGGCAAAATGAATGGCTGGACTGCTGCTAAAGATGTGATCTTAAAAGTGGCGGGTATTCTGACCGTAAAAGGAGGTACCGGATCGATTGTTGAATATTTTGGCGAAGGAGCGAAAAGTATTTCTTGTACAGGTAAAGGGACCATATGTAATATGGGCGCTGAGATAGGCGCAACAACTTCTACTTTTGGATATGACGAATCCATGGGGCGATATCTTAGAGCTACTGGTCGTGATAATGTTGCGGATGAAGCTGAGAAGGTAAAATCTTATTTGACAGCGGATCCGGAAGTATATGCAGAACCTGAGAAATATTTCGACCAGGTCATTGAGATTAACCTATCAGAACTCGAACCTCATCTTAATGGACCTTTTACCCCGGACAAGGCCACACCAATCTCTCAAATGGCCAGAGAAGCTGAGAAAAACGGCTGGCCAACAAAGGTGGAGGTTGGATTGATTGGAAGCTGTACCAACTCATCCTATGAAGACATCTCAAGAGCGGCTTCAGTAGCCGGGCAGGCTGTAGAGAAAAATTTAAAGACGAAGGCTAAATTTACCATAACCCCTGGATCAGAACAGGTGCGCTATACTATCGAGCGTGATGGATTTATAAATGTATTTGACCAAATTGGTGCTAGTGTCTTTGCCAATGCCTGTGGTCCGTGTATTGGACAATGGGACCGTGCAGGTGCCGATAAAAAGGAGAAGAACACAATCGTCCATTCATTTAACCGAAACTTCTCTAAAAGAGCGGATGGCAATCCGAATACATTCGCCTTTGTAGCTTCTCCTGAAATGGTTACTGCACTGGCGATCGCAGGTGATCTCAGGTTTAATCCGGCTAAAGACAAACTGGTTAATGCAAATGGTGATGAAGTGATGTTGTCAGAACCTGCAGGCGAGGAATTGCCGGCAAAAGGATTTGCGGTCGACGATCCGGGCTATGTGGCCCCAGTGGAGGATGGATCAGGAGTAGAGGTAATCGTAAGGCCCGACAGTAAACGATTGCAATTATTAAGTCCTTTTCAACCATGGGATGGTG
This sequence comes from uncultured Roseivirgaceae bacterium, assembly GCA_964389805.1. Lineage (GTDB taxonomy): Bacteria > Bacteroidota > Bacteroidia > Cytophagales > Cyclobacteriaceae > JAGTVG01. Next base: position 9,643 of record CAYMFU010000075.1, read on the forward strand.
AAAATCTTATAGGATTGAAGGTATTAATCAAGGCTGAAGGTAAATGTACAACAGATCATATTTCGATGGCTGGCCCGTGGCTTCGTTTCCGGGGACATCTTGATAATATATCTGATAATACCTTAACCGGGGCTGTCAATGCCTTCAATAAGGAAACCAATAATGTTAAAAATCAACAATCCGGGGAATACGGTCCGGTGCCAGACACACAAAGGGCATACAAGGAAGAGGGTATCTCAACTATCGTTATAGGAGACCATAATTATGGAGAAGGATCCTCAAGAGAGCACGCAGCCATGCAACCCAGGCACCTTGGTGTTCGGGTAGTTCTGGTTAAGTCTTTTGCGCGTATCCACGAGACCAATCTCAAAAAACAGGGCATGCTTGCTCTGGTATTCGAAAATGAATCGGACTACGAAAAGATACGGGAAGATGATAGCATTGATATCGTGGATCTGAACGCATTTGCTCCCGAAAAACATTTGACCCTCGTTTTACATCATAAGGATGGCTCAGAAGACACAATTATTGCGAACCATACCTATAATCAGGCTCAAATCGACTGGTTTAAGGCTGGATCCGCATTGAATCTTATAAAAACGAGGGGGGGTATATAACCCGGCGGTTATTAAAATTCAATGTTACTCATCCGGTAGAAATCCGGATTCCGGTTGAAGGGACGCAATAGTAATTTGTATTCATAATTTTTCGGGTATGTCCGGTAGACCGGTCTTACCCGCACAGGAGTACCGCCTACTCCTGTAACCTGATGGTCAATGTTTAGAATAGGATTTTTTGTGCGTTTCAATTGGAAGGGATACCAGGCTTTATCCAGGTTTTGATAAGGGTTGATACTGGAGTTGAACTGGCTGTTGCTGGTGATCAGCAAGCCACTACCTCCTGAAGAATGCACACTCATCCACCTCAGGTCAGTACGGTTGTCAAAATCCTGGGGTATGATATAAGGAATTTTAATATCATTGATGTTCATCTCATATTGTCCCGTTTTATATCCTGTCTTTCGATCCGGATAAGATTCCTGGGGACCCCTCCCATACCATGATATCTTTTCAATCCCTTCCGCCAGTGTAAACTGAAGTCCTACTTTCTGAATATACCCCATGGGGAACCAATCTTTAGTATACAATGAAACCGGTTCTACATCAGGTATTATCTTGTGGTGGATCACCAGATCACCTGTTGAAATAAAATCATAGCTTAATTCATGATGAAAAACAATTTCGGGATTTGAAAACGAGCGGGATTCAATCTTAAATTTCACGTAAGCATCGATCCCGGATTTTGTAAATTCTACCATTCTCGATTTGTGGATAAGACTATCCAATCCGTACTGATACCAGAATTCCGCTTCGTTAACCCCCCACTCCGACCATTCATTCATAATAGGCTTCCGCCATACGTTAAATTTTGGCGATCCTGAGATTAACTCAGTATCCCCATTTCGTATTGAGATCAACACTCCGGTATTAAGATCCAGGTTAAAATTAATATTATTAGCAGTTATTAACAGTACACCTTCATTCTCATCTAATACATTGAACCCCGATGTTTCCTCCTGCATGAATATGCCTTTTCGTTCATTTAAATTCCGAAGTTCAAATTCCTGGAAACATATTTCATGACCTTTCTCTCCCCAGTCATTTTTCTTTTTTAAGCTAAACGTAATCCTGAATATATATATCGCACCTGCTTTATGCGTTGGCTCTTTATAGGGTGCTTCAATTTCTTCAAGGTCCTGCGCCGGTGTAGCTAATTTCAGGCGTCCTGAAGCTATATTCTTATTATTCTCGAGCAATTCCCAGTTTATATCAATCTCAGAAAGGTCGGTAAAATGATGTCTGTTTATTATCTGATATTTTCGCATTTCCCGTCCAATCACTTTTACGGATACGGGAGCATGAGACTGTTTCATCTGGTAAGCCTCGGGCTGGGGAACCCGGTACGCTGAAACAACACCATCCATAGTCCCACTGCCCTGGGGGGTAGCTCCATATGACAGAAATGTGCCTTCCTTAATCTGATCGTCAAAATCAAGCCAGAGAATAGACTTTGGTACATTAAGCTGACTGTTAACTGACAATACAAGATTCTGAACATCCATAGTTTCGTTATAGATCCTGACCTGGTCATACACGCTGTTGGATACAAACCAGCCTTTGTTTTCATGGTTCTTTTTATGGTTTTTCCCAATACATACAGGGTGTGGTGACCGGTCAATTTTCCCGGAAACACTTTTCTCTGCAAGCAGGTTCCCATTTAAATACAATGCCATTTTACTACCGTCATAGGTCGCTATAAGGTGTTGCCAGTTGAAGTTCCAGTTCCTTGACACATAACCATCGATCTTATGTAAAACGCCATTCAATGTAAGAGTGAAAGATATACTATCTTGATGCATCTGGGTCAGTTCATAACTCAGTCCTTTTGTGATCATCGGATTGACATCCACGAAATTTCTCGGATATACCCAACATTCCAGGGTTAGCAGTTCCCCCAGTTGATTGAAAACCGGGTGATCAAAAACTTCCACAAAATCATCCAGGCCGCTAAAAGCCAATGCACGGCCCTGAACACCCTCTACAAATTCAGTCCGGCCCATGATTACCGATTGATGATTATACCTTGATCCGTCAGGTGTGGTAATGAGATCAAATTCAAGACCCTGATTAACCCAATCCCAAATGAAACCGCCCTGTAAGGATTTATTACTATTGATGATATCCCAGTATTCATCAAAACCACCCAGTGCATTCCCCATCGCATGGCTATATTCACCCATGATCACAGGTTTGTCTGTGGATAGCCCCACATTGTACAATTCTTCCTGCTTTGGATACCGGATACCATTGACATCTGCATAAGGAGCATCCCCATTGGGTATATTTCCCTGATGATAAACTACCCTTGTTGGATCCTGCTCCTTCAGGTATTCAGCCATAGTATGGTGTATGGGGGCATAACCACATTCATTCCCGGTACTCCACAATATGACAGACGGGTGGTTTTTATCCCTTTGAAAAAACCTTTCCGTCCGGTCCATGAATGCACCTTCCCATCCGTCCTGACCTGCCAGATAATCCTCCCCTTCATGACATTCAGCATTCACTTCATCACACAGGTATAAACCATACTGATCAACGAGATCATAAAACAGGGGTGTATTGGGATAATGGGAGGTACGAATTGAATTCACATTCAACTGTTTCATTAGCTGCAGGTCTTTCTCAATCATTTCCCGGGTCATGGTTCGCCCCAACCTGGGATCATGCTCATGCCGGTTCACTCCTCTGAACTTTACGGCGACGCCATTAACCAGCAAAGTAGCGTCCAAAATTTCGATTTCCCTGAATCCAACGGTTTCTTCAATGATCTCCAATACATGCTCTTCAGGATCCTTCAAAACCATCAATAGTTTATATAAATTGGGTTTCTCAGCGCTCCAAAGCAATGGATCATTAATCTTATAAGACATTTCGACTACCTTTTGATCCCTGGCCAAAAGAGTTCCTGCTTTCAGGTTTTTGGAAAGAACCGTCTTTCTCTCAGGATCTATTAATTTTATATCGAGCAGGAGATTATTATGCTCTAAACTGTCGTAGTTATGAATCTTTGCATCAATATTCAGGTCTGCATCATTATAATTATTGTCAAGATCCGTTTGAACAAAGAAATCCCGTATGTGAACATTCGGTGTGGAATACAGATATACATCCCGGTAAATACCACTAAAACGCCACATGTCTTGATCTTCGAGGTATGTTCCGTCTGACCACCGCAAGACCTTTACGGCAATACGGTTGGTTCCTTTGTGAACAAACCGTGTCAGGTCCCATTCCCCTGAAGTCATACTTCCTTTATCAAATCCGACATATATGCCATTAACCCATACCCAATAAGCTGACTTTACGCCTTCAAAATGAATGAATATTTTTCTGTTATCCCACTCATCCGGTATTTGAAATTCCTTTACATATAATCCTGTGGGATTTAAATGATCAGGAACTTTAGGTGGATCGTAAGGCCCGAATTCCAAAGGAATATTTCTATATATCTTATAACCATAACCTTGCATCTGCCATGTACCTGGGACTAATACGTCATCCCAATTGTTGACCATGTTGGCAGGATTGTAGAACTGTTTTGGAGCATCAAAGGGATTGGCATGCCATGAAAATTTCCATATGCCATTCAAAGATTGATACCAGGGTGACAAACTGAAATCCCCTTTTAGGGCATTTTCCTCCTTTTCAAAAGGACAAAGCGGGACATGTGGGTCTTCCTGATTTTCATTATACATGGATGGGTTTTCTATATACCTATCAAGGTCGTAACTCGCATTCTCCTGGGCTAAGGCAGTTCCTGATGATAATATTAGAGCGTATAAGGTGATAAAAAATATAATCTGTCTCATTGAAAAAATGTGGTTTTAAAACAAATATAAATATATGGAAATAGGAATAAAAGAAATAATTTCATGTTCACTTAGGATTTATACGAGATGACCAATAATCAATTAATTGAAAATCAAGCGGTTGCATTGTATTTTACCACTCCTGAATGCAGTGTATGCAAGGTATTGAAGCCTAAAGTACAGGAACTGCTTGAAAAAAAGTTTCCGAAAATGGCACTCCACTTTATAAATATTACAGAAGATCCGAAGATCGCGGCAGAATTCCAGGTTTTTACTGTACCTGTAATATTAATATATTTTGAAGGTCATGAATATCTCAGAAAAGTCAGGAATATAGGTCTATTTCAGCTTGAAAAAGAAATTTTACGTCCCTATGAGTTATTATTTGAATCCTAAAACTTAATTTTGAGACCATTTTATATTTATTAAACAATACAGAATTATTATGAAAGACAATTTATCATTAAACCGATCCATCTCTACAGAAACTGAGGCTATGTTAAACAATCAGATCATGATGGAAGCACAGGCTTCAGCTCATTATCTGTCAATGGCCTCCTGGTGTGATGTTCAGGGATATAGTCATTCCGCCAATTTCTTATACGGACATGCCGATGAAGAAAGGATGCATATGATGAAACTTTTTCATTATATCAATGATGCGGGCGGTCATGCACTACAACCGGAAATAACCGGTCTGAGGCACAGTTATGATTCTCTTCGGGAAGTCTTTCAATTGATCCTTGAACATGAAATAAAAGTCACACAATCCATTAATGAGATTGTTGAGCACTGTTATAATGTTAA
>CAYMFU010000076.1:0-5886 GCA_964389805.1 uncultured Roseivirgaceae bacterium
GATTCAATTCCGTTGGTTATGATTGAATCCATAATTACAATAATGTTTTCAGCCAGTGCGGCAGCGGCTTCTTCGTTTGTTTGATTAGTTAGGGTCGATTTAATTACAGTAAGAGCCGAACTAAGAATTTGCTTTACACTATTCCAATCCGGGTCTATTTCTATTCCGGGGAAAGTGGCATTTAAGTTATCCACTAATGGAATCAATACATTATCGATGATATCCTGTGCTAAAGCAGGTATTTGTAACGTAGATGTTGTGCGCAATGTTTCCATAAATGGAACAAGGGATGCAGCTAAATTTTCTGCATCAAAAAAATGATTGGTAATAACAGATCCCAATGTGTCGGCAAGTAGAGCGATGGTAGTTGAATCAACCTGAGAAAACGAAGTCCAGATCGAATAGATTTTATTGTAAATATTTTCTTCTGAAAATTTGTTTGCAATTACACCATAAATGACTTCTGCAATAACAGGAACCAAAGATGTCAGTGTTTCGTCTTCAAACTCCTGTAAAATGGGAAGGATGACTTCATAGATATCGGATTGACTGATCTCCGTCTTAATTCTGTTAGATATTTGCTCAGCCAATTCCAGTGCTCTTTGCTCAGGATTCTCTACCTTAAGTTCTTCAAGCAACTCAAACACTTTATTATAAACAAGAGTTTCCCAATCTACATCATTCAGTATATGAATGATGAGTTCAGCCAGTTTTTGCGATACTTCCTCAGGGTTATTCGCTATTTGATTTATATTACCGTGAACCATGTCGTATAATAACTTCTGAATGGAATCCTGTATTTGTTCATTACCTAAAATCTTATCCACCACAGCATTAGCGATATCATTGGGTATTCCTGAATAAATAGCATCTGTTATTATTTTATTCGCTGCTTCATTGATTTTGCTATTGGTTATATGGTCGGAAGTCATTGTAAAGAGACCATTATCCTCTTGATATATGTAAGTGTAACTCATTGGACCAGTGCTGTCTGGATTCAGTCTGATTTCATAAGCATTAAGAACATTATAATATCCAGCCTCATAGTATTCATCACCGCCTGTAGTATCCCGGTAAATTTTAGCAGTTGTAAATTGATAGCTATAATTTTTCTGACGATGATCATTTCCAAAAATATCATAGGAGTTATATTGCCCCGGTTGTACTTTGCCGTCCTGATCAGCTACATTGCTTAGCAAGGGTATTGCCCGCATTTCGTATTTCACATTAACGATCAGATCGTTAAAGCCCCATAAATTATTCCGAAGCAAAATCTCAGTGTCTTTGATTCTTTTAACTGCTTCAAGATCCGGTTCTATTAGAGAATCAGTTTCTTCGCATGAAATAAAAAACATTGAAGAAAATAGTGTTAGCACTATGACAAAACTTTTTTTCATTTTATATCTTTCTAGAAATTAAATCCCAGCCTGATTACCGGGCCAAATTCATTAAGATCAAAAATAAATCGTTCTTCATATTCACCGTCATCATAATTAATTCCAAGAATTCTATACCCGACGGATAACTGAAACAACTTTGAAAAACGATAACCGGCATATCCCTGTAATTGCCATGTAAAATCTGAACCGATACCAAAGCCACCCAAATCACCACGAAATTGAAACAGCCATTTACCTTTGATATCGGTGGTGAGTCTGGTAATCAAGATTGGATCAATAAATGTTTTGGAATGATGTCCGGTAAGTTCTTCGCTGCCTTCAGGCAACACATTGCGTTCAGCATCGATATCGGTGGAAATAACATTCAATCGGCCACCCAGCCCAACTTCAAGAAATGAAAGGATCCTGTATAAGCCCGCAGCTTCCCAGATGGTTTGTTTTAGAGTAGCTGTCCCTGAACTGATAATTTTACTAGGGGTAATATCTTGCTGAAGGTTCATATAAACAAAATCGGAAGTTATTGCCCATTCATCATTTCGGGCTTCAAGATATAACATTGCAGCCATATGCAACCTTGCGACTATATCTCCGGTACCGGTATCTACTTCTACTGTTGGCAAATTTCCTATTCCTATTTGGCCGGATATATTAGGCAACATAATATATGGTTCAATCAAGAATCCCCATTTTCCATCAGAAGAATTATTCTGACAGTATGTGTTACTAAATGCAGTTAGAATAAGCTGACAAAGAAGGGCATGTAGTATGATTATTTTAGAAATCGAATGGTTCTCCCTCACTTCATTATTTATTGGAAATAACCATAATATTTTAGATATCCTCCGCATGAAAACTCATACATTTGATAGGTTTATAAAAATAAATTTAGTCTTTATTCTTTCCCTTGGATTATCACTTGTTCTGGATTTATATCATACGTCCATGGAATTCCTGAATTTTTCCATCCATTTTTCATACACTTCATATAGTATAGATCTTCGGAATCTTTAACCATATCGCCTTCCATCCCATCGGTGATGTTATATACAGTACTAAATCCAGCTTCAGATAATATATTAACAGCAATAGCACTTCTGTAGCCAGATCGGCACATCACCATTATTGTTTCATCAGGGCTAAACCATTTTTTTACTTGTTTTTCAAAATCTGGATTTGGTTCCATTGCAAAATGTTTTTTTGAATCATCCCACCGTTTGGACTGAAATGCCAAAGGGATATTCCAGGCCATTTCCGCATGACCGACAAAGATATATTCCTCAATAGTTCGCACATCAAGTATCTTTATGCTCTCAGGTGCTGCTTTCCACTTATAGTAAGCTTCTTCCGAAGTCACATAAAGACCCGGAACGGTTTGTTTAGCCTTGGGAAGTTCAGGTTTCGTCTCCTGGCCGAAAATCATACCAGATAAATGCAATAATGTTATAGAGATTACAACCAGCAAGAATTTAAATGGATTATTACTCTTATTGCATTCTTCATTTATCATATTAACACTCATTTTTTAACTAATGATTAAACTATATTGTTGATCAAGATTTTCATGATCATCTCCCATTCAGCAGATTTGCAGCAAAGTGAAGATTTTAAATTTGTTCATGGTTTTTAATCATCAAGTTTGATATTGAATAAATTTCTTTGTCCTCCTGGATATCATTTGTAAATTAAATCGGTTATTAAAAAAGCACAATAACACCTTAGTGGTATATAGGAAAAATCCCAAGGTTAGAATGAGGTAGAAAAATAAAAGCTCTTTTAAGTTGATGGCTTTTTTCATAATGAAATATTATTAATATTTAATTCGCTCTAAAAATTATTGTACTAGATTCTTTCCGATTATCTTATTTGTGAACAAAATAATTATTGCTTGTTAGTTACGCCGTTTATTTCTCAGCTAATTATTCTCTGTTTCAGTATCATTGCTCTTTGTGCTACTCGATCTTAGCGCCCATTCAACAGCATCCAGAAGTGCAGCACCATCAACTGGTTTACGAAAGAATCCTACGGCCTTCATTTTATCGGCTTTATGCCGCGTATCCGGATCATCATCACCAGTTAGAACTATTACAGAGAGATATATATTGCGTCTATCCAGTTCTGCTTTTAATTCATAACCACACATACCTGGCATTCTGGCATCCAGTACTAAACAACCGGAATCTTCTTTGGTTATGAAGTCTAAAAATTCATTAGCTGATGCATATACTCGAACGTAATATCCTGCAGTGTTCAACAGTCTTGCAATCCCTCTCCTCACAGACGGATCGTCATCTACAACGAATACACAGTTCTTGTTTTTCATATAAGTTAAAATACGTTTATGTGTAAGTTGGCACAATAACACTTTAGTGGTATTTAGAAAAACTCCAAGGTTAGAATGAAGTAGAAAAATAGAAGCCCTTTTAAGTTGATGGCTTATTTCATAATGAAATATTTTTAATATTTAATTCTTGACATAGCTAAAATCTTTCTCAGAATGCCTGGTTAATACCAAAGTAAACACCGGAAGTATTCTGTCCCCAACCAATATCCATTTTAAGATCAAGTTTCTCTAATTCCTCTATCCTTAGTCTTATTCCAAAACCATATGTGGGTTTTACAGTAGCAATTGCAAATTTACCAAGCTCGGGAGCTACATCACCAATTCCACCAAAGATTACTACACCAAATCTCCATACCAGTTCTGCTACCCTATATTCTGCCTGGAGATTGTAATATTGATTATCTCGGTATCTTCCCTCAATATAACCTCTCATATTAGTGCTGCCGCCAAGTAAAGGAAGACTATAAAATGGAGGGAAAGCTTTATCAAACGCGTAGTATAATTGCAAAGCTATTACCTGATTTTTTGTTAACTCAATAAATCTTCGAAAATCCATAATGTATTGATTAAAATCGAAATCGCTTCCAAAGTCTTGTGAATAAAAGATTATATTAAATTGGTAATAACCTCCAGTACTCGGATAAAAAATGTTGTCCCTTGAATCCCAACTTGTCAGGATTCCGAGTCCGGACGTTATACCACCCTCACTGCCTTCAACACTATTTGATAAAAGATATGGATTACCCTCATTATTAAGAACAGTCATATTTCTATAGCTAAACTCGCCCCCAATCTTAAATCTTTCGTCGAAAACCCGTATTTGATATTTTACATCAAATGAAATATTTTTTTGTAAATATTCATCGTTGGGAATATCTGGCGATGTTGGTCCTATTCCATAAAAGTAATCAAATACATTTGAGTAATTAAAACTCAGATTTAATAATGTTTTATTCTGGTTGGTATAAATATCAGCACTTGCACCCAAATTATACTGCTTGTTGACCGTATAATATCCTGATCCTGTAATACTTGTAGGATCGGAAAGCGAATCAATTCTGAAATTTACATTACCTCCGGCTCCAAATGCATAATCAGTCTCTGGAGTATAAAATGCGAACGGAAATACAAACCAGTTAACACCACCAACTCCAACCTCATTACTGGAAGAGTCCTTCTTAACCTGGGCATTTATATTGACCAGGCTGAAAAAAAATAATATAATTAATAAATGAGGCTTCAAAAGATTTTTTCTATTGTAAATGTTTTTCATTCTACTACTTCTATTCAACAATTAATTCTTATTAGTAGGGATTGCTAGCAATGCCAACAATCCACTAAGATCTTTTATTCATTAAACAACCAACTCTACATCATTCAGTAGGAAGGATTTGTTACTGAAATTTTTCTCGGGTCAGTAGAAACGAAACATAAAATAGTGCTGTAAACCACAGATGGACTGACCGATTATCATAATCCACCTTGTCTCTACAATCCCAGCATTGAAAATACGACCATGACCTTTCATCATTTTGTCAGTCTCAGCTCTCACAAAATAATTCCATAAAACCGGAACCGTTTTTCCTACGGATTCTGAAGCTACTGTTTAATCAATATGTCCGGTTTGGGCATTAATACTGCTCAATGATAATATCATAACGGCTATTATCGGTAAATTGTATGAGTAGTGGTAAATGGAGTAGTACTTTCCTATCAAACCATGATGAAGTTTGAGCCGGTTACAAACCTTGATATTTAACTCTTTCCCTGTCATTACTTATAAAAAATGTTGTGCAAAGTTTTATTTCTTAGATTAAATTTTGATAATTTCTATCTAAGTTAATTATCATTAAGCCAATTCATAGCATCTTTTTCATTAGTAAATATCTTTACATTTATTCCAACATTCGTATAAAAAAGTTCACCGGTTTTCCAAAAATCTAATTCACTTTGTTGCACTATTCCTGCTATCTTTTTAACCTTACCATAAGAGTTTTTTAATCCCTCAATTTCACGTGGGGAATAATATAATGAAACAACAGATTCTTGATATGTTGTTTCTCTGAGATCCCACAAGACATTATATTTTAATTTATTCGCAATTTTCATAACTTCATTTGTAGCTGAGTAATGAATATCTTTACT
>CAYMFU010000077.1:0-11509 GCA_964389805.1 uncultured Roseivirgaceae bacterium
ACAGGAGAGAATATCATTATCCCGTACAATCTTTTCGATGGTTGTCCTGGCTCTGTTTACCCTCAGGCTACTTCCCTCCAGGTGATCCAGGATGTCTATGACCAGGCTGTAATCCCCGATAAGCTGGTTGTTGTCGAATCGATCCTTTGAATACAACTGAACGCCCGCAGATATGAAACCGAGTAATACGGTCTCCCGCGAGGCTGTTCCCTCCAGTTCAATGCTCCTGTGAAGTATTGAATAGGCTTTCTCAAGCTGTTCAATATCCGATCCTTCATAGGTGAGCAGATCTATTCCCTTTCGGCCCAGAATATTCCCTTCACCTCCGAAAAATTCCATCCGGCGGTCGTAAATAAGCATCAGGGTATCAATCAGGCCCTCCCTGGTCTGTTCATCGCTTGCCGATTCAATAAATGAACGGTACATAACTGCTCCATCCACATACATCATTTCGCTGGAATCCGGACAATTGTTAAATACCTTAATCCAGGTTGGATAGGCGTCGCTATAGAGCTTGAGTTTGAAAAATGTTCTGTAGGATGAAACCAATGGTCCACAGTTAGTATTTTCGTCGTTGGTACTATATACCGGTACCTTACTCCTCTGGGAATAGGCCGGAAGCATTAATAGAAACACCCATGCTATAAGAATGATCTTCTTCATACTCAATTGAAACAGAACAGAGTTACAAAAGTTCAATGCAAAAGTAAACAGAGTATTTTTAAAATCATTCATATACTTTCCATACTTTTAGGCTTTATTAGCCATATAAGCTTCACAAGATGAAAAAGGATGCAATTTTTGACGATGCTGAAAGATCAGCCCTTGATTTTAAGTTCAACAAGGAAGTAGTTACTGTTTTCGATGACATGGTCGTACGTTCGGTTCCCTTTTATGAGGAGATTCACCGGATGATAGGAGAGTTAACCCAGGATTTTGCAGTAAAGAATACCAATGTATATGACCTGGGCTGCTCAACGGGATTTACCTTATTGAACCTGGACAAGTATTTGCCCAAAGAAGTCCAGTTCGTGGGAGTGGATAATTCCGAGGAAATGTTAAAGTCCTGTGAGGCCAATCTGAAAGCCGCCGGAGTTGAGCGCAAGGTTAACTTTCAGAACCAGGACCTGAATCAGGATATTCAACTTACCAATCCTTCGGTGGTTATTTTCTGCTTAACGCTGCAGTTTCTAAGACCACTGAACCGGGAAAAAATTATCCGGAAAATCTATTCCAGTTTACCTGAGAACGGGGCTGTTATCCTTATAGAAAAAATATTAACAGAACACTCTATCTGTAACAGGCTCTTTATTGAACACTATTATTCATTTAAAAAGCGAAACGGTTATAACGAAATTGAGATAGCAAAGAAGAGAGAGTCCCTGGAGAATGTTCTTGTGCCTTACAAATTATCGGAGAATGAAGAGCTCTTAATATCATCCGGTTTCAGATTTACAGAGGTCTTTTTCAAATGGTATAACTTTGCAGGCCTAATCGCAATAAAATAAACTTCATGGTTCGTATTGGTAATTTTTTCTTCCGGACAAGGAATTACTTATTCCCTGTTTTTTATGTATTTCTTTTTCTTCCTTTCCGGCGACTCAGTCCCGATTATATGACTGTTTTTTATGTGGGCCTTGCCATTGCCCTGATTGGTCAGCTGGTACGCATGCTGACCATTGGGATGGCCTATATTGTCCGCGGTGGACGGAACCGCCGGATTTATGCAGCTGGTCTGGTTACGGATGGCTTATTTTCCCATTGCAGGAATCCCATGTACGTAGGGAATATTTTGCTGGTAGTGGGTATGAGTATCCTGTCAAATTCCCTGTTCGCAGTGCTGGTGATGATTCCCTTATTCCTGTTTATTTACCAGGCCATTACCCTGGCGGAAGAAAATTTTTTACGCGATAAATTCGGACCGGGATTTGATGATTACTGCAGTCAGGTGAACCGGTGGTTGCCCAAACTGAAAGGGATTGGGGCCACATTCAGGAACAATTCTTTCGATCTTACCAAGGTCATCTTTAAAGAATACAACAGTACTTTCCTGTGGACCTTTGGGGCCACTTTGCTCCTGGCTTATAATACCTACTGGTTTAATGAAAACTTTTCCATAAACGAAGAGGGAAAATGTTTTCTGATCGCCATCGCCGTTCTGCTCACCTTATATTTTGTGGTACGCTTTCTCAAAAAAAGAAGAAGCAGGCTCAACCGTCTGGCTAAGGAAAAGGAATCGGCCAAATAGGCAGCAAGCATATTACCACTCCTGCCCGTGGCATTCATAACAGGAAACCTGAGAGGTCCCTCCTGTCAGATCATTTCCATGACAGGTAGTACAATTCTGTGTCGGGTCGGATAATCCGCTTTTATGCATAACACCATCCTTACTGACTGTATGATCTGCCGGGGGATTGTAGTTTGGATAATCCTCCTCCGATTCACAGCATACAAGAATAGAAAGCAGTAATATTGCCAGGAAGGCTATGCTTCCTTTCACCAGTATACGCTGTCCTGTTCTTCTCAAATCTATCTTCATGTGACTGTACATTAAGTTCAATTCCTGCCTTATAAACTCCATTAAGCAGGCAAATGTTGCATTTAAAAAAACGCAGGGTGAAATAATCTTCAGGCGTTATCAGGGCAAAAGCAATGATTGTTCAAGCACAAAAACACAAAATTACGAAGCGACAGCTCAAAAGGAGCAAATCAGAAACACCTGGAGGGTACAGAACAAGGATACTCAAAAAGAGAATATGGGTGGTAAGGGTTGTAATGGTAATGGCAGATCCGGCAAAGCTTCAAGAAGCTTACTTGCCTGGATTCCTGGCTCTTTTCCATCGATTGTGGAGCCATAACCATTCAGCGGGGTGCTTGACCAGTATCTCTGCAATCCAATCAATCTGATTCTGCGTATTAAGCAGCAAGAATTTTTCATGATCATCTTCCTGCAAAAGGGGAATTTCAGGAAGGACCGTAATCTGATGGTGATTGCTTTTATCGCGGCATACATAGGCCGGAATGACTGGCACTCCCACCCGTTTTGCAAGCAGGGCAGGTCCGGGTGGTGAGGGTACCGATTTATTAAAAAAATCCACATATATCCCTCTGGGATGTGACTGATCATTTTGAATAAGAACAATCTTCTTTTCTTTCAAGGCTCTTATAATGGCCACGGTTAATGATGCTTCTGATGAATATTTTAGCGGTGCAACATTGAATTTTCTCATGATATTGCCAAAAAAATCGTCGGGGAAGTTTTTGGCTTCTTTATAGATAGAAGCCACAGGATAACCCCGAATTGCCAGCCAGATAATCATTAAGGCGAAATTTCCAAAATGCCCGCTGTATAATAAAGCCCCCTGGCCCTTCTCCACGATACGATCCAGGTGTTCAAGGCCTGATGCACTGACTATTTCTGAAATTTTTTCTTCAGAATACTTTCCGTTGGCCATAAAGGCAACTTCAAAATAATTTTTAAGCATATTTCTGAAGGATTCCCTGAAGATGGCTATCCGTTCTTTTTCAGTTAGCTGCGGAAAAACTATTTCCAGATTATCAAGCGCAATTTTCTTTCTTTTCCATTTGAGTTTCGATCCCACAAAAGCTGCAAAAGTGCAAAATGAATAAGAACAAGCCACCGGAAATACTCTCGTTATGAACAGGATGAACCTGACAGCCAGAAATGAAGACTTCCCTGCAAGATCTTTAATCTTCATTGTCGCCGGCAATATTTTTTAGTTCCCTGATATCCGTTTTGCCCGTGGAGGTTTTTGGAAGGGATTCCAATAATGTAATTCTCCTGGGTGTTTTAATGTTACCCAATTGTTTCATGCACAGATCCCTGATATCACCATCACTTAAGGGTGCATTTGGAGCAGGAACTATAAAAGCATGAAGGATATTCCCCAGCTGCTTTGCTGAATGGACGCCGATTACTGTTGCATCCAGGACAGCCGGATGTGAAAAAATAATATTCTGGATTTCAGCAGGATATACATTTAAACCATTGGCCAACACAACCATATCATCCCTGCGGCCCATATGATAATAATAGTTATCCTGGTCGGCTTTTACAAGGTCGTTGGTGTAGAAATATCCATTTTTGATTCGTTCCCTGCTCTGCTCGGGCTTATCAAGGTATCCCTTCATAACCATGGGCCCTTTTACAATTAATTCACCGATTTCACCTGGGCCCAATGGCTTGCCATTTTCATCAATAATTAAGGCCTCAGCTCCTTCAACAAGGGTGCCAATGCTGGCCCTTTTCAGATCTGCATCTTCTCTTTTTGTCAAGGTAAGCAAAGGAGAAGTTTCGGTGAGGCCATAACCCTGCAGCACTACCACATGAGGAAAAGCATTCTTAAAGGCATTCATCAGGGATACAGGCACGGAAGTACCCATCATTGCAATGATATCCAGGCTTGAAGTATCGTAGCGTTCAGCCAGTCCTGATTTAAGCATCAGGCTGAAGACTGGTGGCACAGCGTGAAAGAATGTTATACGATGTAAGGCTATGTTCTCAAAAAGGGTCAGAGGATTGATGGAATCAATAATTACCAGTTTGCATTGTTCGGACAGCAGCAGGTTCAAGATAATTGGGCCTGATATGTGCGACATGGGAAGAATAATTCCCAGGACCTCCTTCTCGCGCTTGACAATGCAGTTTTTCATGGCCTCAGGGAAGCAGTCCAGGTTTGCAAAGGTCAGCTCTACAATTTTTGGTATACCCGTTGTTCCCGAGGTATGCAAAAACAGGGCCGTGTCGTCAGCATTAACATCTGTGGTAATTTCACTGAGATCGGCCAGATCAGTTAGCAGGGAAGAAAATTCTGTGCTCGCAATATCAATAATTCTGACCGATTGATTCAGCTTTTCCTGATGAGGGAATTCAGGAAAGGTGAAACAGACTCTGGTTCTGGTACTGCTCAGTATTTGATTAGTTTCTGCTGCCCCGAGCCTGATATCAATGGGACAAAAAACAGCCCCCAGCTTTGAAGTGGCAAAGTATATAAAGGCAAATTCCGGACAATTGGGAAGTATCACAGCGATGTTATCCCCTTGTTTAATCCCGTTTTTCATTAGATATTTTGCCAGGGAGGTTGCACCGGCATTTAAATCACCATAGGAAAAATGCTTTTCGTTAAAAATAATGGCTGTTTCGTTTGCCTTATTAACAGCCAGTTCTGATAATAATTTGCCAGCATTCATAACCTGAAGCTTAGATTACTTAATTCAGTTGAAGTAGGTTTACTTCCTGTATTTTGACCGCTTATATTCAAAGGTAAGCTTGATTTCCATACAAGTCAAATTGGGCTGAATTGGAGAATTATTCTCCATAGCCACTACTTATCCTCCTTTTAATCTAACTGGTAAGTGCTTTGACCTGGCCTTGCTCGTCGGGGGAAGAAACTGGCGGCCAGATTTCCTGGGCCCTGCTTAGATTTAGTGCTTAGCTTGAAAAACGACTGCTCAATTACGCCGGTGTATGCAATCAAGCGATCGCTGGGGAGGGTAAAAAAAGAAGGAGCCCCCTCTGAAATGGAAAGAAGTCCTGTAGTGTCGGGTAGCGGGATTATCAACCTCTTCTAACCAATTGATTATTGAGGCTGGTTATTCTACTATAATGCAATGAAAATCTTTGATTTAGACTCATTTTCATAGTGGCTAAGGAATACTAGATTGTTCCTTATTCGAAGATAAACTTTGTTATAGAGCACATCAAATCATTCACGATCAAGGTCCAGGAGATCTATGATATGAGATAAGTATTTCTTAGTTTTATTCAATACAGGTTCCTGACATTGATAATAAACAACCAGGAGGGATCAGTCGGTGCTTAAAAAAAATCGTAATCATATATGAATTATACAAGAAGTGATTTTAGTCAACGGAATGTCGGTATAGATCTTTTTCGGGCGCTTACCATGTTTGTCATGATATTTGTGAATGATTTCTGGAAAATTCACGATGTGCCTCACTGGTTGGAGCATGCCAGCCGCGGTGAGGATTTCCTCGGGCTTGCCGATGTTGTATTCCCGTGTTTTCTTTTTGCAGTAGGGCTGTCAATTCCTTTTGCCATTGAACGGAGATACAGTAAAGGAAAGACCGGAGAATCCACCATCGGTCACATTCTGTCACGTACGCTGGCTCTGCTGGTCATGGGTGCTTTTATTACAAACTCGGAGGCGCGCTTATCTCCTGATGTAAGCTACAGAATAGGCGTATACTGGTTCCTGATGGTTGCAGCATTTATCCTTATCTGGAATAATTATCCACGAAGCGATGATCCAAACAGGAAGAAACTGTACACGCTTCTGAAAGTTGCCGGAGTCACCATCCTTTTTTATCTGGCAGTCACATTCAGAAATCCGGACGGAGGAGTCTTCGGGGCACGTTGGGGCATTCTTGGTGCCATTGGATGGACCTATCTTCTCTGTGCTTTTATTTATGTGTATACCCGCGATCGTTTGAAATACCTGTTACCCATCTGGCTTGTATTTGTGATCATTTGCATCCTGGGAAGCCGTATGAACGAGGCCTGGGGAGGAACAGCCATTTTATCTCTTCCCCGCGGGAATTTTTATAACGAGATGTTACGGGTCTTTCATATTGGAAACGGAGCCCTCCCGGCTTTTACAATGGGAGGTGTACTTGTTTCCCTGATAAGTACTAAATACAAACAGGCGCCTGCGCTAAGAAGAGCTGTTTATGCTGTTGCCGCTGTAGCTGTATTTTTCCTGGCCGGGATTATTTCCCGTCAGTTCTGGATTCTTGCAAAGCTGGGTGCAACACCTACCTGGGTATTCTTTGTTACAGCAATCTCCATAGGTACATACGCGATCCTCGGCTGGCTGGCAGAGCAAGGGAAAGCCTCATGGTTTAATGTGATCAAACCGGCCGGTACAGCTACACTTACCTGCTATCTGATACCCTATGTATGGTACGGATTTGCAGATATTACCGGGTACGTATTACCAGATTGGCTTACACATGGCTATCTGGGGATTATCAAATGTCTCTGCTTTGCCTTCATCATTATCGGTATAACATATTTATTAGGACGGATTCACATTAAACTAAAGATCTGAGAACCATGAAAAATGCGAAATTTCTTATCCTGTTATTAGTGATAACAGGGATTATTGCCAGTTGCAGTAAAAAAACTGAAAAGGATTCTGAATACCCTATGTTCTGGACCTGGCTGGATTACCGGCCCGGTATGAATTTCGATTCGGTTTGTACTGTGATGAGCGAAACAGGCATTGATGGTGTTATGCTTAATGCGCCTTCACCTGATGATTACCGCGATGCCATCCCCATTGCACATAAGTATGGGATAGAGGTGTACGCCTGGCTCTGGACCATGAACCTGGAGCATGACCGGGATGCCATAGTTAAGGAATCGCCCGAGTGGTTCAGCGTAAACAGGAAGGGAGAGAGTCTGGCCGATACGAAAGCCTACGTGGACTATTACAAGTTCATGTGTCCGGCTTTACCGGAAGTTCGGGAGCATATCAAAAAGAAAATTCATGCCTACTGTGAAGTTGAAGGACTAAATGGCATTGCCATCGACTATCATCGTTTTGTGGACGTAATCCTTCCGACCACTCTCTGGCCGAGATATGGTATAGTGCAGGATAAAGAGTACCCCGAATTTGATTATGGCTACCATCCAGCCATGATAAAATTATTCATGGAAGAACATGGATACGATCCCCGTGAATTGGAAGATCCTTCGACCGACGATAAATGGCTGCAGTTTCGCTGTGATCAGATTACAGAGGTGGCCAATGAGATTGCTGAAGTAGTTCATTCCTATGGCAAGGTAATGGCTGCATCCCCATTCCCCACACCGGCCATGTCGAGAAAAATGGTTCGTCAGGACTGGGGGAAATGGAACCTGGATATCGTCTTCCCCATGGTATACCACAACTTCTACACGGGAGATCTAAGCTTTATATCCGATTGCATGATTGAGGACGTTCGGGATAAAAACACCATGACTACCCTCTATTGCGGAATGACGGCTACCAACAGCCCACTAATGTTCGATTGTATGGATAGCGCATTTAGCAACGGTGCAGAAGGGATATCGATCTTCACTGTCAATGGCCTGCGTTCACCTGAAATTCGTGCGAAATTTAAAGCCTATGCTGATAATGCCAGAGCATCACGGTCTGCTTCCAAGGGAAAAGCGGAAGTTTCAGTCCCCAGGGTCGTCAATGCCAACCCCTTCGAAAATACAGGTATTATGAATGCTGTAAACCTGCATATCCTGGCCCGGCTTAGCCTGACAAATGCTTTAAAATTACCTGAACTTCAGCAATTCGATCCGGCCAGCATTGAAGCGATGGTCAAAAATGCTTTGAGAGGAAGCTCTCCTGAAGATTATATTGACCGCCTGTTAAATGCACCGAGGAGAAACCAGGACCTTCAACCTGCTGCAAAAGCAATAAGTGATCAATTCATCCAGGATAATAATCAGGCCCGTATAAACCTTAGCGAATATGAATTAGTTGACGAATATGGCGCGACAAAATGCTATCAGGTAACTGAACAAAACAGTCATGTGGTATTTGATGTCACCTTCTACTTTTATGGAGGAATTATTTCCGGATGGAGCGTCGAACCGAAGAATGTATCATACAATACTTACAAGAACGGACTTGGTTCCTGACTTTGATCATTCTACTAAATTGCGTGGTCATAGTTCCGTTTTTTCCAATGTGTTTTTCTACCTGTTCAAATATTTTGTACCTTTAATTAAGCGTGATTATTACATATGACTAAAGGCAGATATTGTCACAAATAAGCGATGCCTGCTCAGGATTTGTATTTAGGACAAATCTGAAATTAAGGCTTTTGCTGGCAATTGATAACATGCGTTGTTAGATTTTCATTCCAGAACTGTTCCTATAAATAAATTATAGAATTGCAGCTAATAATGGATAAATGGAGAATCTATTTTCCAGCGGAACCAGATGTGTCCTAATTCACCCACAGTTCTCAAGTAACAGTGCATTGAATTATCTGGATGTCTGTAAAATTGTCGGGGTGAAATATTTCATGCCTCCTCTGGGACTCCTGACTGTAGCAGCATTACTTCCACAGAACTGGAGTTTTAAATTAGTAGATCTGAATGTCGAACCCTTAACTGATGATTACTTTGAATGGGCGGACATTGTTTGCACCGGTGGCATTTTATCACAACAACCGGGAATCTTTTCTGTCATTGAAAGGGCCCATTGCTTTGGTAAAAAAGTCGTAGTCGGAGGGCCAGATCCCACCTCTCAACCAGAGCTTTATAAGATGGCTGACTATCTTGTTCTGGGTGAAGGAGAAAACACCATTCCGGCCCTCCTAAAGGACCTGAAGAATGGATGCAGAAATGGCGTATACGCGCCATCAGAATTAGCGGAAATGTCTGAAGCAGTTGTGCCAAGATACGATCTGGTAAGATTTGCAGACTATTTACTAATGGGAATACAGTTCTCAAGAGGTTGTCCCTACCGGTGTGAATTTTGCAATGTTATTGAACTTTTTGGAAGGAGATCACGTGCGAAAAATGTACAGCAGTTAATGAAAGAACTTCAATTTCTTCATCAACTGGGATACAGAGGTCATGTTTTTTTTGTGGACGATAATTTTCCGGCAAACAGGAAGCACGTGCAACAACTATTAAAAGAAATTATCAAGTGGTCCAGAACTAGCAAACACCCATTCTATTTTGCTGCCAATGCCAGCATCAATCTTGCAGGAGATGACAGACTCTTACAATTGATGAAAGATGCTGAATTCAGACATATCAGCATTGGCATCGAGACACCCGACGATACTGTTTTGAAAATGGCCCAGAAGGAGCAAAATATGAATTTGCCCATTGTTGAGATTATTAAGAAAATCTATTCCTATGGCATCGCGGTGGATGCAAGTTTTATTCTGGGCTTTGATAATGAAACGGGACAAACTGCCCGCATGTTGATGCATTGTATTCAGGAGTCAGGTATTTGTATGGCTATGGTTGGCACACTTTACGCATTACCAAACACAGAATTAGCCAGACGTTTGCAAGGTGAAAACCGACTATTTGAGGAGAGTACAACAATCAGGGATATTCAAACTGAAATTGATCAAATGTCCAGCGGTCTGAACTTTGTGACTAAAAGGGCCAGAATAGATATTTTAAAAGACTACTATGAAACCTTAAAGTACATCTATGATCCGTCGAATTATTACAGGAGGCTCACCTATCTCGGTCTTCATTTAAAACCCGATTACAAACATAAGCCGACTATTGCGAAAGGTCTGAATATGGCCAGATCGTTTCTGATTATATGTGTTAAAGTTGGATTGAACAGGACCACAGGAGGATTATTCTGGAATTTATTCTTCACAATTATGTACAGGAATCCGAGAGCAATTGAATCGGTTCTCAGTTTTGCCACCATGTTTATCCATCTTTCAAAACATTCTCAATTCATTATGGATCTGACAAATAAAAAGATCGAACATATAGAACAGCTTGGCGAAGACCTTTACAATAAATCAATGTTATTAAAAGAAATTCATGAACAACAGCTTTCAAATCACTGAGCGACTTGAAAACAGGATCCTGGAATTATCTGCCTTACAAGGGGGGCCATTCTATCTATATGATACAGAAATAATCCGACAGAACTGTAGTAGATTTTTGAGTATCCCTTACCCTGCAAAATCGATCCATTTTGCAATGATGGCAAACTCCAACCCGCAATTCCTTGAGACTATCAGGGAGGCCGGATTAAATATATTTGTGAACTCAAGAGTGCATTTGGAAACGGCTACACAGCTGGGTTACCATGGCGAAGAAATTGTTTTTGCTGCATCGGCCATGGATGACACGACCATGATAGAAGTTAAGGAGTCAGGAGCCATCCCTATTCTTGATTCTCTTGGACAATTGAATAAATGGTTTGCTTCATACCCTGATACCAGGGTCGGAATCAGATGCAATATCGGTGAACTGGTAGTCCCAAAAAACACTCTGGCCGGCTATTTTCTTGGAAAAGAAAGTCGACTGGGACTTACAATCGATTCAATTAGTAAGCTGAAAGGAAATCCAAATATTTCCGGACTTCACATTTATGTGGGTACTAATATTACCGATATCTCTTACTTCATTGACTGCTACAATCAGGTAACGAGGCTTGCCGGATTTTTTCCCGGACTCCAATACCTTGATTTTGGTGGTGGTTTTGGCATTGGAGAGAAAACCATAAAAGAGTTCGATATAGAGACCTATGGGCAAAGGGTATCACGTTTAATGAGCCAGGTATCAGAAAAAACAGGCAGAGAATTAAAATTAATACTTGAGCCAGGAAGGATAATTGGCGTTAACTCGGGTTACTTTGTTTGCAGGGTTGTAGATATTAAAGACCGTAATAAGCAGCAAATGATTGGGGTTAATGCATCTTGTGTCCAGTTCCCAAGACCACTCTTTTATCCGGATGAAGCTTATCACCCGGTT
>CAYMFU010000078.1:0-29702 GCA_964389805.1 uncultured Roseivirgaceae bacterium
GCTTTACAATGCCCGGAGTGCAGCTACCAGACATTAAAAGTAATTAAAGAAGAAATTCTTGAATCACCTACTGAAAGCGAGGAAGGAGAATTAATGAAATTCTATAAATGTGACTATTGTGGTTATAAGGAAAGAAAAGCTTTCAGAGTAGCTAAATTAAAAATGACAGTTGGTATAAATAAGAGCAATATCAACCCATAATCTGTATTTTTCTTTTTCCCTTAAAGAAATCCTTATAATTTCACAACTATACCAATTCCCGGATCATCAGGGAGATAATCCCAGCATGCTGCATACATCTGCCTTAATTTCAATGGTCCCATCCCATTCTTTAGGTGTTCCGGTATTTCCAACTTGCTCAATGGCTTCAAAATTGTATATCCCAGGCGCAAGCACTAAAGTAACACATCCGTCTGCCTCGCAACCAGGATTGCTGGAGTAAAAGGTATCTATCGAACCGTAATAGGTATTGTCTACGAAAATATCAATGGGGGGGCCGTCAAAGTTCGACCAGAATGTAAATATTCCTTCTTCAAGGTTTTCACTCTCTAACAATCCTTCACATGAAGCAAAAATCAATAAAGTGATAGTCAGTAAGAGTACGTTGAGTTTTAATATTCGAGTTTTCATCTTGTATTATATACGTTTTAATGCCCGTTAGTAATCAGTGCAAAAATATTACCAAAAAAAAGATTAGTCTCCAAAAAACAATAGCAGTTTAATAACGTACAGGATAGTCTGAAAATTATTGGAATTCAGCAGATTTATTACAGAAACATATCAATTTATATCAATTAGTGATTTCAATCCACGGCCCATAAAAAAGAGGCTGTCTCAATGACAGCCTCAATTAACTAACCTTAACGTTATGAAGAGAGTTTAGCGAGATAATTTATAATAGGAGATCTTATTAACTTCAGTTATAAAATCAGATTGTCTTATAAGCTGAGTAAATTTTTCATCTTTTTTATTCCTGGTTTCGTATACAAGCTGATCAATACTATTGTAAACTTTGTATACTGAAGTTTCCTCTTTCTCACTTAAATAGGCTTTCAATATCTCCAAGGCCAATTGTTCGGATTGGAATTCAATATCATGTCTATCACTTCCAATATTTATATCAGCATAGCTAAAATTGTTGATTGAAGCTATAACCGCTATTATAATACCCAGAATTAATATTGTCTTTCTTTTCATATCCTTCAAGTAACAGGAATTTACGCATACAGTTCCAATTGCTATGCCAATAAATATAGATTGCTGTATATCAGGAAGTTAAAAATATCAGGCTAAAAAAAATTTTGGATTAATGTTCAATAGTGAACATTCTATGAACGTGATTGTACTTAATGTATGCACCCCTATCTATTCCATTTAACCTTCTCTTCGATAGACTCCCGCCTTCCTTCAGGTATTTTTTTGGGAACACCAACATATAAAAATCCCAATAGCTTATCTTTTGCACCCAAACCGAAAAATTCTTTAGCATTTTCAACATAGGTTATGCCCCCTGACCCCCAATAGCATCCAATTCCATATGCAGAAGCCGTTAGAGACATATTCTGAACGGCGCAGGCAACTGCCTCAACCTCCTCTATTTCAGGAAGTCTTTCCTTAGGATCACGTTTCATTCCTATTGATATGATATGGGAAGCCAATAAAGGCTTTGTCTTTAGCATTTCGAATTTAGATTCCAGAAAATTGCCAGCTTTCGTACTGATATTTTTATATAATTCAGATTGAAAGACAGCCAGTTTTTTCAAACCACCTCCGGTAAACACACTAAATCTCCATGGATTAGTAAGCTTATGTGCAGGTGCCCAATTGGCATTTTCAAGCATTTGTTTTATAATTTCATCATCCACCCTTTCACCGGTATACATATTTGGAAAAATTGACCGCCTGTTTCGAATAAGTAAATTGAATTCTTTTATATCCATTGTATTATCGCTTATCTAAATTAAATAGAATTGAAACCCCATGATTTTTATTTGCAGAGACGATGCAAATAAGAATTTTTTTTATTGTATTTCAATGATATTTTCTATTTGTTAATAACCTTATATAATTTTGGCGGAAATAAAATAAATTAATCAATATGAGGCAGCCGTTATTACGAGAAGGGGCCAGTGAGTTAACTTATGAGATACGAGGGATTGTTAAAAAGGCTCACCTGGTTGAAAAATTGGGGCAAAAGATCTTCTGGGAAAACATTGGAGACCCTGTTCAAAAAAATATGGGCTTACCTTCCTGGATTAAAGACATTATCGTTTCATTAGTTGAAAAAGACGACACCTATAGTTACAGCGATTCCAAAGGTGTTCTCGAAACCCGGGAGTTTCTAGCTTCTTTAAACAATAAGAAGGGGGAGGCACAGATCACCGAGGAAGACATTTTGTTTTTCAATGGACTTGGTGATGCCATTGCAAAATTATATCAATACCTGATCCCCTCCTCCAGGATAATTGGACCATCACCCGCATATTCTACTCATTCCTCAGCTGAGGCAGCCCATGCCAATACCCACCCTCTTACCTATAATCTAAATCCAAATGATAACTGGTATCCGGATATGGATGACCTGCATATGAAAGTAAAGTATAATCCAAACATAGTAGGTATACTTATTATAAATCCGGATAATCCGACAGGGATGGTCTACCCCAGATTTATTCTTGACAGATTTGTTGAGATAGCCAGGGAATTCAATCTCTTTCTGATATGTGATGAGATTTATATGAATGTAACCTATAACGGAGCATCAAATCATACTTTGGCAGAATATATTCAGGATGTACCCGGGATCTCTTTAAAAGGTATATCAAAAGAAATGCCCTGGCCGGGAGGAAGGTGCGGCTGGATGGAATTTTATAACCGAAAAACGAAACCGGAATTTGACCGCTTATGCGAAACCCTGGAGAATGCAAAAATGATTGAGGTAAGTTCTACCAAACTCCCACAACTTGCTATTCCTCTGATCATGCAGGATACACGATACCCTGATTATCTGAAAACGCAAAGTGAAAAGATCGGAAGAAGGAGCCGCTTGATAACAGAGATGCTGGGGTCAGTGAAGGGAATTAAATTCAATGAAACTTTCGGGGCCTTTTATAACACCATAATATTTGAAGAAGGTGCATTGAATTATAAACAATCCATGAAGATCAAAAATCCCGCTATTCGAAAGTTGGTTGAATCCTGGGCAGAAGAAGAAGTACTTAACTTTGATCAGCGATTTGTGTATTATTTACTTGGCTCAAAAGGTGTGTGTGTGGTTCCGATTTCGTCGTTTTGTTCCGACTTACTTGGATTCAGGATTACACTGCTTGAAGAAAATGAAGAATTATTGAAGAATATATTCAATAAAATCAGAGAGGGTTTAGAAGAATATCTTAGCTCTTAATTTAATAAAAAAGGTTCAGGTTTTATCTCTGAACCCTTATTATATCGTTTAGTGGATGCTACCATTAAATGAAATACACTCAGCTTTCCATATTCATGATCCTGGCTATCTTAGTTTGTAAACCGGAAGAATCAAAATTTTTATCTTCTTCAAGCCCGATCTTTATAGCTTCCAGGTAAAACTCCCCCGCTTTCTCAGGCAATTTATTCTTCATGTAATAATCCCCTTTAATTTCCAGGTTGTAAGACGATTTCTTTATTTCCAACGATTTGTCAATCCATTCCGCCACTTCTTTATTCACAATGTTTTTCTTGATACATTGCTCTGCGCAGGCAGCAAGGGTATGCCAATCATCCGGGGCAGATTCCTGAACAATATCCCGGTACTTCGCCATAATCTTGCCCTTCTTCCCGTCGGAAGAATATACGTATAAACTAACACCACTTAGCAATAAAATCATGAAAAATCTTACCATATACTTCATATCATAATCTTTTTTGGGTTAACACTTTATTTATCTGTATTCAATAAATGCATACAATATGCCAGAATAAATAAATAATTGAAGGACAGCAAATTGCAGGATCAATATGAAGAAGTTATTGAAAAATGTGTGCGGAAAAAGTACAAAAATGTGTTCCATAATGCACACATGACTAAAAAATTATTGCAATATTTTAAAATAATACACCCATATTGGGGTATATTTTACACTATTTGTAAATATTTCATGGCATTATTAAAACAGTTGCAATTCTAATTATCCTGCTATTCTTCAAAACTAAAAATTGGTAAATCGGGTCTGGTTTTTAACCGGATTGGCATATATAGATAAAAGACGGGTTCTGCTATCGAGGTCAAACATTTTGCTTTGCTCTAACCTGGAATCAAGATATTGAATAAAATTCTGTTTTTCTTTCTCGGTATATTCCTTTTCAAAAGTATCCATACCCATTAACAAGTCATAAGCTATATAGTTTGTAGGCCATAGCTTTATATTGCATTGGATTTGTTTGTCGATAGTAGCCGCTAATGCCGAAAATTGCTCTTTCGGTGTTTCATGATGTAAAATATCATCAAACTCATTCTGAATAATATTTCCTATGCTTATATGAATCCTCCCTTTGAATCCGGTTAATCCGGTAACCATACTGATCTCATCTTCTTTTTCATTTTTCTCATAATGAAGATTTCTTTCCTTGGTTATACTTTCTTTAACCTTCAAAATATCACAAGGATCAAATTCATACGATATGGCAACGGGCAAGAAATTCAAAGATTTTAAGTATTCGAATTTGTCTTCATCACCTCCATATGCAAGCATTTTTAAAAGGCTTACCTGAGTAACATCATTGCCATCTTTAGCGCGTCCTTCCCTTTGTGCAATCCACACCGATTCCTTATCATCAATTATGGTTTTTTTAATATAATTTGCCAAGCGCTGGGAATAATAATATGCTTCTTTCCCCGAAGGTGACCTGTGAACAATAAAGCTCTTATTCAATCTGGCAAGATCTCTGATCCAATCTTTACGTAGCAAGTTATCACCGATAGCTACTTTGGTTGTATTAAATCCATTTTCAAACAAGAGCATATTCAATACCGAGGGATCAAGTATAATATCATGATGATTGGAAATAAATAAATTAGGTATGTCCTTCTTTAATTTATCAAATCCGGAATAGGTTAATTCTGTTGATGTATCTTTTGTTAGTTTCTTTAAAATGGGATAGATAACTCTGGTTTGAAAATCAAATATGCTATCAATTCGGCTGAAAGCTACCTTTAACTTGTCCGGATCCTGAGTTGGGAAAAAACGTTTTACCAGGATATTGTAAAAATTCAGGCTCAATACTTTCTCTACCAGAGCTCCAACCTCATGATCTTCATAAGGGCGTATGTCATCAAACTTATGTACGTCAATCATTAAAAAGAAATATCCCGCTAATTAAGCCTATGAATTTATATAATTCAACTTTTATTAATCATTATATGCTAATTATAGAAATTGACAATCAATATTTGAATTAATGTGATTGTTTTCCTTCAATTTTAGTTTTAACAATTTTAAGTATCTGTGATTCCTTTTTTAAAGCCTGGTCCTTGACTTTTTTGCTTTCAGCTAAGATCTTATCCGTATACTTTTTATCATCAAGGCCCTGACAATTGATTTTCACGTTAAGATATGCACCCAGAACCGCAGTCCTGGCACAGGCGGCCCCAACCCCTACATCCGATATTGAGCTTTTAAGCCCCTTGTTTGCCATCTGCTTCATAATGTTCATAGAACTATAAGCAAGTTTTAAAATTCTAAATGGAACTTCAATAGCATCTTTTGTGGCCTTCTCAATAGCAAGCTTTCGGATTTCCTGATCCTGCTCAGTGGACTTTGCCAGCCTCATGGCTTGAATTATGGCATCAAAAGCTTTGGTGTCTTCATCAACAAGCCATAGCAGCTTATTAAGTAATTCCTGTCCTTTTTCAGCTTGATTAGAATACTCCTCCCATTTGTGATCCCAACCTCTCTTGTGGGCTGAAAGATTGGCAACCATAGTTCCTAGTGCAACGCCCAAAGCGCCTACATAAGCTGAAATACTTCCTCCTCCGGGAGCTGGGGTTTCAGATGCTGTCAATTCAGCAAAATTGGTCAGATCTCTTGATACCAGATCATTGTCATCCATACCATCAAGCATATACTCAATAATTCTTTCTTTTGGATCGAAAGGTACAAGATCATCAAGTCCTAATGATTTAATAGCTATTTTGATTATCTCATGTTCGGGAATACCCAATGACCTTTTCTGCTTTTTTAAAAAATACTTTCCTGCATCCTGTATAGCTTTCAGAGGTACCAGGCCAATAAGTTCTGACCCGGTTACCCGTATTCCTCTTTTTTCAGCACATCTACAGGCTTCATCGAAAGCAATATGGATAGGCGTTTCAATGATATTGGTGAGATTCAATGACAACTGTGCAATTCCATATTCTTCTATATACCATCCAATGCCTTTTACATGCTTTAAAGAACCTGGTATATAAACAGGATCGCCCTTCTTATTTTTGACTATCTCACCAGTTAAAGGATCACCGGTTCTTTCTATCCTGCCTTTCTCACGAATATCAAAAGCTATGGCATTGGCCCTGCGGGTAGAAGTCGTATTTAAATTAATATTGTAAGCAATAAGAAAATCTCGGGCACCAATAGCTGTAGCTCCAGTTTTAGCATTAAATTGGGAAGGTCCAAAATCCGGTTCCCATTCCGGTTCATTTAATTTCATTTTAAGTCCCTCATACTCTCCAGACCTGCAATAGGCCAAATTGCTTCGTGCAGGCTTCTTGGCGGCATATTCATAATAATATCCAGGAATGCCCAATTCAGCGCCTACTCTATACCCCAAAGCATGCGCAAATTCAATTACTTCCTCCATAGTAATATTTGAAATAGGAACCAATGGACATACATCAGTTGCTCCCATCCGAGGATGTTCTCCATGATGTAAACGCATATCAATGATTTCACCTGCTTTTTTTATACCCCGGAAAGCAGCTTCTATAATTGATTCAGGATCACCGATAAACGTGACAACTGTCCGGTTGGTAGCTTTCCCCGGATCTACATTCAGCAGTTTTACCCCCTTTACCTTTGTAATAGAATCCGTTATCAGTTTGATTTTTTCTTTATCCCTTCCTTCACTGAAATTTGGAACACACTCGATTAATTGTCTTTTCATGATGATTATTGAGGTTTTAAGTAATTAAATATCCATTTTTCCATATCATATCAGGTTTAATCATACCCTGATTGTATAAAATCTCTCTTAGATCATCAACAGGGAATGATATCATGTCGGCCAATTTACACGGGCTTATCATACCCCTGTCATTCATTCCCAGGGCATTTGCTGCTCTGAAGGTAATCCCGGCAATGGTTTCTGCGAATGATAATTTTTCAAAATTTGATAATAATGCTGATTGCAGAAGCAAATCTCCCATAGGCGCCGATCCAGGGTTCCAATCCGAGGCTATTGCAAGACAAGCACCGGCGTCCAGTATCTTTCTTGCTGGGGCAAAATCCATTGCCAATCCTAAACTTGCTCCAGGAAGTACAACAGCAGTAACATTACTATTAATCAATGCCATTATATCTTCATCGCGACTACTTTCCAAATGATCGGCGCTTACTGCGCCAACTGCTGCAGCTACCCGGGCTCCGCCTGTGGAAAATTGATCTGCATGTACCGTTATTTCGAATCCTAAGTTATGAGCCTCTTCTAAAAACTTTTGTGACTCCTTGGGAAGGAAAGCATTCTTTTCAATAAAAATATCAACTCTTCTGGCAAGGTTTTTTTTCTTGATACTGGGTAAAATATCAGATATTATATATTCCAGATAATCCCTGTTATTATTAAATTCCTTAGGTCTGACATGAGCCGCCAGGCAAGTGGGCACAAGATCAGGTGTCCCTGAATCATTTATGGAAGCTATAACTTCAAGCATTTTCACCTCATCTGATAAAGACAGCCCATAGCCGCTTTTTATTTCAATAGTGGTTACACCTGCGCTAAAATGCCGGTCGATCCGTCTGGAGGTTTCATTTTTTAGTGTTTCAAAATCCGATTGTCTTGTTTTTTCTACAGTATTATGAATTCCTCCGCCATTGACCAGAATTTGCTGATAAGTCAATCCCTGTATTTTCTGAGAATAATCATAGGCCCTGGAACCAGCAAAACATATGTGCGTGTGGGCATCGATAAAGCCGGGCGTTAATACAGAGGGAGTGGTTATTTCTTCAATAGGAACATTGTATTTTTTTTGTAAAGCTTCAAAATCACCAACTTCAATAATCAATTCATTTTCAATAATGACTCCTCCATTTTTTACAACAGGCATCACAGAATCCGGAATTGGACCTTTGAGTGAAACATGATCCATGGTTACAATTTGATTGAAAGGGCCAGCCAGTTTTTTCATACTATACCTTTAATGAAAATTCTTGTGCTACTCCCTCAGCTATTTCATAACCTGCATCCGCATGCCTTATCACGCCTAGTGCGGGATCATTCCTTAACACCCTTTTGATATTTTCTTCAGCCTCCTTAGATCCGTCCACGAGCAATACCATTCCCGCATGTTGTGAGTAACCCATACCAACACCTCCCCCATGATGAAAGGAAACCCAGGTAGCCCCACTACTAGTATTGGCCAACAGGTTCAGCAGCGGCCAATCAGATATTGCATCACTCCCGTCAATCATACCTTCCGTTTCTCTGTAAGGAGAGGCCACTGATCCGCAATCCAGATGATCCCGGCCAATAACGATAGGTGCTTTTAATGTTCTATCTTTTACAAGTCGGTTAAAGATCAGGCCTGCCTTTTCCCTCTCTCCCATGCCAAGCCAACATATTCTACTTGGAAGTCCCTGGAAAGTCACTTTCTCTCTTGCCTGCTGAATCCAGTTGATCATCTTATTGTTCTCCGGAAAATGCTTGATCAGGGCCTCATCGGTTTCGTAAATATCCGAAGGATCCCCAGATAAAGCTGCCCATCTAAAGGGACCCTTGCCTTCACAGAATTGAGGCCTGATGAACTCGGGAACAAATCCTTTATAATTAAAGGCATTAGGCTCACCACCCTGTTTAGCAAATTCTCTCAGGTTATTGCCATAGTCAAAAGTAATGCTGCCCCTTGATTGCATTTCAAGCACGAGTCCAACATGTCTGGCCATACTTTTCAGGGATTTTTCTTTATAAAGAACTGAATTCCCTATTCTAAGTTCAAACGCCTCATCCAATGAATAACCATTGGGAATATATCCATTTAAAGGATCATGTGCAGAGGTCTGATCAGTAAGAATGTCCGGAATGACCTCATCTTTCAATAACTTTTCCAGCAAATCTCCAATGTCCGAAACCAGGCCAATTGATACCGGATTACCCTTTTCCTTTGCTTCCAAGGCCCAATCCCTTGCCTCTTCATATGAATAAGTCATTTTGTCAATATATCGGGTATGAAGTCTTTTCTCAATTCGTGCAGGATCGACATCAGCGCCTAAAAATGTGGCTCCTGCTATAGTCGCAGCTAAGGGTTGTGCTCCACCCATGCCACCTAATCCTCCTGAAACAAGTAATTTATGCCTGAGGTCTCCATTGAAATATTTATCCCCACAGGCAGCAAAAGTCTCATAAGTACCCTGCAGAATTCCTTGTGAACCAATATAGATCCAGCTTCCGGCAGTCATCTGACCGTACATGATCAGGTCTTTCTCTTTCAAAACGTTAAAATGATCCCAATTTGCCCATTCTGGAACAAGATTGCTGTTAGCGATCAAAACCCTCGGTGCTTTAGAATGGGTTGGAATTATTCCTACTGGTTTACCGGATTGTACCAATAAGCTTTGATCCTCTTCCAGTTTTAACAATATCTCGATTATTTTAAGGAGCGATTCCTTGTTCCTTGCGGCTTGCCCGGTACCCCCATAGACTATAAGGTGCGCAGGGTCTTCAGCCACCTCCTGATCCAGATTATTCAACAACATTCTAAGCGGTGCTTCCGTTTGCCACGATTTTGCATTCAGTGTATTTCCGGTCGGTGCCTTATAATCCGGGTGGCTGGCATACGTATTAACGAATTCCGAATAAGTCATAATAGGGTCCTTTTATATTAATATCTTCGTTTTGGGCTATGTTATATGTCAATTCAATTAAGCGTTTTGAGGTAATAATATCACGTGCCACTTCTATATCATTTGCAAATATCCTGTCCTCCTCAGCATGGTCTATCTCATCCCTTACCAGATTATGACATGCTTCAAGAATTTTGCTTGATTTCAATGGTTTCCTATAATCGAAGGCCTGGGCCGCGCATAAAATTTCAACAGCTAGAATATATTCCAGATTAAGAATGATCTGATAAGTTTTCCTGGCACTGATTGATCCCATACTTACATGGTCTTCCTGGCCAAGAGAAGTTGGTATGCTATCAACACTAGCTGGAAACGACAATGTTTTATTTTCGCTAACCAGGGCAGCAGAAGTATATTGAGGCATCATAAAACCCGAGTTAATCCCTGTATTTTTCATTAATAGTTCAGGCAAGCCTGCTTCTCCTCCTTTTAGTAAAAGAAAGGTACGCCTATCAGATATATTTCCAATCTCACTAGCGGCAATTCCACAGTAATCTAAAGGGAGAGCCAAGGGCTGGCCATGAAAATTACCGCCGCTAATCGTTGTATCCTTATCAAAAATCACCGGATTATCAGTGACGGAGTTTAGCTCAATAATCGATTGTTCTTTTAAATGCAGCCAGGCATCTCTGGAAGCCCCATGAACTTGCGGCATACACCGAATGGAATATGGGTCCTGTACCCGCCCACACTGCTCATGTGAAGCTACCATTTCTGAGTTTTTTAACAAATTCCTTAATCTGTAAGCCACATGTTGACTTCCATTAAATGGCCTCAGCATATGCAATTTTTTATCAAATGGCTTAGCAGATCCAAGAAGCCCTTCAAGAGTCATTGCCCCGATAATATCGGCCGCTTCAAGACATATAAAGAACCTATCCAATATTTCCACTGTATATGCTCCAATAAATTGGGTTCCATTAATTAATGCCAGACCTTCCTTTGCTCCCAGCGTAATAGGTTCGAGATTTTCCTTTTTATATACAGAATGGGTTTCAACATATGCTCCATTGTAAAATAATTTGCCCAATCCTATCAGGGGCAGAAATAAATGAGCAAGAGGAGCAAGATCTCCGGAAGCTCCCAGCGATCCTTTTGTGGGTACATATGGTAGATAATCTTTCTCTAACAGCCACATTATTCGCCGGATCACGTTCAATGATATCCCTGAGAATCCAAATGAAAGCGAGTGGATTTTCATTATGAGCATGAGCTTCGTAATAGATAAAGGTACTGGTTCTCCAACCCCTACACTATGACTTCGAATCAGATTGTCCTGTAGTTTCTGAGTATTTTCACAGGAAATTATGGTACGGCACAAGGAGCCAAAACCAGTGTTAATTCCATAAACTACTTTTCCCTCCTTAACAATAGCGGCAATGTGATCATGGCTTTTCTGGATTTTTTCAATTATCTTTTTAGATAGTTCTCCTTTTAATATACCCTGGCTAATTTTTATTGCCTTTAATGGTGTTAAATTATCTTCACCATAAAAAAATATTCCTTTATTAGAAGGCATAAATGTTCAGTTTAATAAAACAAATTTAGGTATAGGAATTGCAAATATCATAGAGCTCTTCAACTGATTTTCTATTTTGGCTGAATTGACAATGTTCTATTCGCCGGTGGGCGTAATATTTCCCGGATTCTAAATTTTCAAATGCCTGTGATGATAGCCAAACCGGTGTACTGGCTCCTTCATCCGGTGTTTCATGTCCACCAAATCCCAGGTTATTACTTAGCTGTGAATTTACATCACCAGGGTGGCATGATACAACAGCCACCTTTTGTCCAGCCAGTCTTTCTGCAAACGCCTTACTTATCATACGGTTTGCTTGTTTGGATTGCCTGTAAGCTATATCATTATTATAATGTCGATTCTTGAATTCAAGGTCCTCCATATTTAATCCACCGGCCCAATAGCTGGCTACGTTGATAATTCTTGATGGAGCTGATTGAATTAAGCGTTCCGTAAAAGCTTGTATCATCCAGAAGTATCCCAATACATTGGTAGCAAACTGTAATTCTATTCCTTCATTGTTTTCCTGTCGTGACCTTGGTGTGACAGCTGCATTGTTTACAAGTATATGAAGTGGATCTTTCCATTCCCTCGCGAATTGAAAAATCTCATCTCTATTTGAAAGATCGACAATTTTATAAATTACATTTTGATTACCGGTTTCAGTCCTGATCTCATTTATGACAGATTTGGCTTTATTTTCATTCCGCACGACAAGAACCACAATATAGTTATGGTCTAGTGCGATATTTCGTGCTATGGCCCTACCAATAGCTCCAGTGGCTCCCGTAACAAAGGCTACTATATTTCCGGAATCTTTCATTGCATATAATATAAATTATTAAAATATAACAATATAAATTATTAAATGAAATGATAAAACCTGGATAATAGAGTGCTGAAATTATAAAGGATTATTTATCTTTATTCAACAGGTAATAATATTATTTAATTTTTAGGTTCAGTTTATCTTAAAAGAAAAAATAAATACGATAACTATCGCCTCCGAGAAAGTCGGTTGGATTTCCATTTTTACGAACGCTGTATTATTTGGCTTTAAGTATTGGGTGGGATTAATGACTGGCTCAGTGGGCTTGATTGCAGATGCCTGGCATACTCTTTCTGATTCTTTGTCTTCTGTCGTAGTATTAATTGGACTTAAAGCTTCTAAAAAACCTCCGGATAAAGAACACCCGTATGGACATGGCCGTGCTGAACTAGCATCTACTTTATTGATAGGTATTGTTCTGGCCTTGATCGGAGTCAATTTTTTCAGGGAATCCATCGATCGTTTGATTAATAGGGAATCTGTTGTATTTGGATTTTGGGCAAAGGCAATAACCCTTATTTCCATATTAGCTAAAGAAGGTCTTGCTCAAATATCTTTTTATGCGGGACGTAAAAATAATTCACCAAGCCTCAGGGCTGATGGCTGGCACCATCGAAGTGACGCTTTATCATCGGTAATCATCCTTTTCGGAATTTTTTTCGGGGCAAGTTTCTGGTGGATGGATGGTGTTTTGGGATTAATTGTATCCGCTTTGATCTTGTATGCAAGTTACGATATAATAAAAACATCAATAGGTGAAATCATTGGTAAATCAGCAGATGAAAAAACGATTAAAGAAATTCGAGATCTTGTCGATTCCAACATAGACCGTGAAGTGCATTTGCACCATGTCCATATGCACATTTACGGGAACCACAAGGAATTAACATGTCATATTAAATTACCACCCAACATGCCCCTTCAGAAAGCACATGATATTGCCAATCATATTGAAGACCAGATTCGAGTGCATATGAATATTGAAGCCACTATCCACATGGAACCGCTCTAGGGAATTTTTATTTATAATGAGAATTTATGCGGGCATCAGGCGATCAATCTCTTCCAATTCTTCATTTGAGAACTCCAGGTTATTCAAACATGCCAGGCTATTTTTCAATTGTGAGACTGAACTTGCACCTATTAATGCAGAGGTGATCCTGGAATCACGAAGTATCCATGACAGAGACATTTGGGCTAATGATTGTCCTCTTTTTTGGGCGATTTTGTCCAGATCAACCAGTTTTTGAACCAATTCAATTGTAATCGAAGACTTTTGAAGAAATCCATGCGATTTATCTGCCCGTGAATCCTTAGGTATCCCTTTAATATACTTATTCGTCAGTAATCCCTGTGCGAGTGGTGAGAATGGAATACAGCCTATCCCTTTCTGTTCCAGAACATCCAGTAATCCATTTTCAAGCTCCCTGACCATCATGGAATATTTCGGCTGATGTATTAAGCATTTGGAACCTATAGATTCTACTAATTCAACAGCTTCGGTAGTTTGTTGGGGATCATAATTAGATAGGCCTATATATAAAGCCTTTCCTTGTCTGACAATTTGGTCAAGAGCGGCCATTGTTTCTTCAAAAGGAGTATCCGGATCCGGCCTGTGCGAATAAAAAATATCCACATATTCTAATCCCATTCTTTTAAGACTTTGATCAAGGCTGGCGATCAGGTATTTTTTTGAGCCCCATTCACCATATGGTCCAGGCCACATGTAATAACCCGCTTTGGTAGAAATTATGATTTCATCCCGGTAACTTGAGAGCTCTTTATTTATTACTTTACCAAAGTTGGCCTCGGCGGAACCCGGCGAAGGTCCATAATTATTTGCAAGGTCGAAGTGGGTTATCCCTTCATTGAAGGCATTAAGAAGGATGTCTCTGGCAGTATTAAAATCATCAACATCCCCAAAATTATGCCAGAGCCCTAGTGAAATAGCTGGCAGATTAATTCCACTCAATCCACACCTTCTATATTTCATTTCTTTATATCGATTGTCGCTTGCTATAAAACCCATTTTATTCCAATATTTATTCAGTCATATTAGTTTTTCAATATAAGAAGATATTTGTGATGGTTTGACATAAGGGGCAAATCTTTTACGTACTACCCCTTTTCTATCAATCAGAAACTTTGTGAAGTTCCATTTAATTCTTTTCGATCCCAGGATCCCGGGAGCATTGGATTTTAAGAAGTTGTATAAAGGATGTGTATTTAACCCGTTAACTTCAATTTTTTCACTAAGCAAGAAGCTCACGCCATATGTATTATCACAGAACGCCTGGATGGTTTGGTTGCTTCCCGGATCCTGGTTTTGAAACTGATTACAAGGAAAGCCAATAATTATAAATTTCTTCTGCTTATACTGTTGATATAGTCTTTCCAATCCTTCAAATTGAGGGGTGAAACCGCATTTACTGGCCGTATTCACAATAAGGATCACGTAGTCTTTATAATCCCTTAACCTGACCTCTTGTCCTTCAATATTTTTAAAATCATAGTCAAATAGTGTTCTCATGATCCAATTAGTATTGACCCAACAATACCATTAATTTGAATATTAAATAACAAAAAAAGTAACCTGATTGTTTTTATTGATTGCTATCTATGAAGAATTCTTAGATCTCAACCGCTTCCCTAAAGATTGAAAATGTGATTATTCAATTCTTTAAGCGTATCGTTTTTAAATTTAGTATCCACTAGAATTGAAATATTATAACGGCTGCCACCGTAGGAAATCATCCGAACTGGTACATTTTCCATAGCCTGGAAGACCTTTTGAAGAATTTCCTCCTTTTCGACAATCTTATTTCCTACAATGCATATTATGGTCTGGTTGGTATCCACTACAACATCTCCGAAATTATCCAACTCTTCCATTATGGGCTTAAGATGCGTTGAATCATCAATTGTAAGAGATACAGCAACCTCTGAAGTCGATATCATATCAATAGGTGTACGATAATTCTCAAAGATCTGAAAAATCTTCCTGAGGAATCCATATGCCATTAGCATTCGGCTGGATTTGATTTTAATGGCTGTAATTCCATCCTTCGCGGCCACCGCCTTGATTTTTTTCTCTTCCTCTATGTCACTAATAAAGGTTCCATAAGCATCAGGCTCCATGGTATTTTTCAACCGTACCGGGATATTATATTTCTGTGCCGGCCATATAGAACTGGGATGCAGGATCTTCGCACCGAAATAAGCCAACTCAGCGGCTTCGTTAAACGAAAGATTGGAAATAGCATACGTTTTTTCGACTATCCTGGGATCATTGTTATGCATTCCATCAATATCCGTCCAAATCTGGACTTCCGGGGAATTGATTGCTGCACCAATCAATGTAGCTGTGTAATCGCTTCCGCCGCGCTGAAGATTATCGATTTCTCTTTCATGGTTCCGGCATATATAACCCTGTGTAACAAATATACCCGTATGCCTGTTTTGATCTAAAATACTGGATAATTTATCATTTATAAATGTTATATCAGGCTCTTTATCTTCATCTATATACATAAAATCCAAAGCATTGATCAGTATTGAATTAATCCCTTGTTCCTCCAGGTAAAATGCAAAAATCTTAGTAGACATCAGTTCACCCTGTGCAAGCAGCTCATTGTTTAGCCTTTTATTGAAGAATGATTTAAGAAGACCATTCATAAAATCAAAATGTATATTGATGCTTTCGATGGCAGATTCTTTATAACGATCCTCCGAATACAAAGTATCAATAAAAGCTTGGTAGTGATTACTTAATTTCAGGATAAGATCTCTGGCTTTATCAACTTCCTTATCCAACAATCTCTTTCCAATTTCAACAAGTGCATTTGTGGTTCCGGAAAGAGCTGAAAGAACAATTATTTTACGGTCAGGATCATGGGTAATCAACCTGGCTATGTGTTGCATCCTTTCAGGTTTTCCAACAGAACTTCCCCCAAACTTTAATGTTTTCATCTTGGTAAACAATCAATTAAGAGTTTAACATTTTTATAGCAGTAACAGCAGCTTCATCTCCTTTATTACCGTATTTTCCTCCGGCTCTGTCGAGAGCCTGCTGAAATGTGTCAGTAGTTAATACTCCAAAGATTATTGGTTTATCGTATCTAAGAGTGACATCTTTTAATCCCTGAGCCACCGACTGGCATATAAATTCAAAATGTCTTGTCTCTCCCTGTATTACACAACCCAAACAAATAACTGCATCGACACTTTTCTTTTGAGCCATCTTTTGAGCCCCAAGGCTTAATTCAAAACTTCCTGGAACATACGCTTTCATGATATTCTCTTTTTGAATACCATTTTGGATCAATGTGTTATAAGCACCCTCGTATAAAGAATCCGTTATTTCTTCATTCCATTCTGAGATGACAATGGCGATTTGCTTTGAAGAATTATCTGGGGTATTTCCTACACTTTTACCGCTGAGGTTTTTTTCTTTTGTTGCCATATTAATACAATCATTAGATAAAAAAAGGGATAAAGCATCTAAGCATTATCCCTTATATAATATTTTCAGGAACATCACTTTGATGCCAATCCATCAAGCCGGGCTTTATGTTTTCGTGCATTCTGATATTCACTTGATTCCGGATACTCTTTGATTATTGCTTCGAAGCAATCACTTGCAGATTCAAACTCCATAAGTTTTTCATATGCCATTGCTGCCTTTACCAAATATAAAGGGCTTAAATATTCGTTAGGTTTGTATTCAGCTGCTCTGCTATAGAATTCGGATGCCGTCCTGTAGTCATTCAATTCCATGTAAGCATCCCCTATCAGGGCATATGTCCTGGCCTGAACGACAATATCGTCGCTTGAAAATTCCGAAAGGTAATCGATAGCATTTTCAAACTCTCCCTTCTTCAGGTAGCTTGCCCCAATATAATAATTGGCAAGGTTTGCAGTCTTAGTAAAACCATAATTATCAATGATATCAAGAAAACCGTAATTATTCCCATCTCCATTTAAAGCCAGGTCGAGGCTATCAGATTCGAAATAATAAACGGCCTGAAACATATCGGTCTGTGCTTGCTTATTTTGATTGTTTAGATAATACCGGCCTAGAAAAATAACAGATATAACCAAAGCGAGTGATCCCAGAGCAATAAGAACTACTTTTTTATTTTTCTCAAGATACTGTTCTGTTTTACTTAGCCGTTCAGCTAATGCTTCCGGACTTTCCAATAGCTCATTACCCTTTTTTATATCCTTCTTCTTCCTATATTTCGTCTTTGCCATTTTTCAATTTTTAGGGTGCAAAAGTACTATTTTTAAATTAAAAAGTGAATTATCAATTAATTAATCCATTACAAATGGATAATCCTCCTGCACGTAAACATCCTTGAACAATTCATCGGTAGATGGGAAGGGAGATTCTTCAGAGAACTTAACGGATTCATCTACCTGGGATTTTACATTTTTATTGATTTTATCGAGATCTTCCTCAGTGGCAAATTTATATTTTAGCACACTGTCTTTTACCTGTTCTATTGGATCCCGTTTTTTATAAGCTGCCAATTCCTCTTTGGTACGGTATTTGGCAGGATCTGACATAGAGTGCCCTTTATACCGGTAAGTTCTTAACTCCAACAAGGTAGGCCCTTCACCTTTTCTGGCGCGACCGGCAGCTTCTGCAATGGCATTATGCACCTCTTCGACATTCATTGCATCAACTGATTTGGATGGCATATCATAAGCTTCACCCAAGGTATATAGATCATGAACATTTGAAGTTCTCTGTACTGAAGTGCCCATTGCATAGCCATTATTTTCAATGGCAAATATCACAGGTAATTTATAATGCATGGCCAGATTTAATGATTCATGAAATGAACCTTGGCGAACAGCCCCGTCACCCATATAGGTAACACATACTTTCTTGGTTTTATTATACTTCTCTGCAAACGCAAGTCCTACACCAAGCGGTATCTGGCCACCAACTATTCCATGGCCACCAACAAAACCCCTCTCCTTATCAAACATATGCATAGAGCCCCCTTTTCCTTTTGAAACACCTGTTTCTTTGCCGTAAAGTTCCGCCATGATGTGTTTTGGATCAGTTCCCAAAGCCAGAGGATGGGCATGATCTCTATATGCTGTGATATATTTATCTCCTTTTTCAAGGGCTGAAACGGCTCCTGCTGCACAAGCTTCCTGTCCAATATATAAATGACAAAATCCACGGATCTTTTGCTGTCCATATAACTGACCAGCCTTTTCTTCAAATTTTCTCATCAAATACATGCTTTCGTACCAGTACATGTACGTTTCCTTTGAAAAGCCTGGTTTGGCATTTACCTTTGCTTTTCGGGTTGAAGTGGTTTTGGTCTTTGTTGCCATAAAATTTTTTATTACAAGCCAAATAATTGCTAAATAAACCTCAAAATTACCTTAAAGAAATTTTGTAGATTGCGAAATTAATTAAAAAAGTCTCAACAAAGAAATTAAATGTATCTTGAAACCCTTCGGCTAATTAATTTTAAGAACTATCAGAACATTACATTTGATTTTAATAAGGAGATAAATTGTCTTGTAGGTGAGAACGGGGTAGGGAAAACAAATGTACTCGATGCTATTTACTATCTTTCATTGGCAAAGAGTTCCTTTAATATATCTGACAACCAGGTTATCCGGCATGGAGAAACGTATTTTTCAATATTGGGAAAATTTCAAAAGGATGGAAACATTTACGACGTTAAGTGTAAATCCATGCTTAATAATAAAAAGTCCCTCTCAATAAATGATAAGGAATATGAAAGAATCAAGGATCACATTGGACTTTTCCCTATCGTATTGATATCGCCCAATGATACAGATATCATCAGAGGCATCAGTGAAAATAGAAGAAAATTTGTTGATGGGGTAATTGCGCAAATTGATAAGGAATACCTTGAAAACTTGTTAAAATACAATCATGCCCTGAAACAAAGGAATTCACTTTTGAAGAAAACCGAAAAAATATCGCAGGTAGATTATGATCTAATAGATACCTTTGATCAGGTTTTATTAAAGACAGGAAAAAAAATTCACTTTTTCAGAAGAAGATTTATTGACAGATTCCTTCCCATTCTGCAAAGATTATATTCCGATATCTCTGATCAAAAAGAGAATATTGAAATCATTTATCGCTCTGATCTAGAGGGTTCTGATTTTGGGAAGCTGTTAAAAGAGACCTTGAATAAGGATATTTTATTAAGTCGTACTTCAGCAGGAATTCATCGTGATGATTATCTAATTAAGATTGATGGATACCCAATGAAAAAGTTTGCTTCCCAGGGTCAGCAGAAGTCTTTGATCGTTTCTCTTAAAATTGCTCAATTTGAGATCATGCGAGCTGAAAGCGGATTTAAACCCATTCTTCTTATGGATGATGTATTCGATAAACTTGACGATCAGAGGATAGAGAAGATCATGAATCTAGTCGCTGGTCACACATTCGGGCAGATCTTTGTAACAGATGCAAGACCCGAACGCACATTATCAATATTTGAATCTATTGATTCTGGAATATGTATATATCAAATACATGATGGAAAGGCTAATGTTTTGTCTTCCTGATAAGATAAATGATTATTAGTAACTTTATATTAAAATTGCACGATGAATAAAGAGGTGAGAGTAAGGTTTGCCCCCAGTCCAACGGGCCCGTTACACATAGGTGGTGTTAGAACGGCATTATACAACTATTTATTTGCCAGACATTATGGCGGAAATTTTATCCTGCGAATAGAAGATACGGACCAATCCAGGTTTGTGGGGGGAGCTGAAGAGTACATCAAGGAATCATTGTCGTGGTTAGATATCCTTCCTGATGAAGGAATAGATGACAATGGACCGCACAAACCTTACAGGCAGTCGGCAAGGAAAGAAATATACAACAAATATGCCCAGCAATTGATAGACAATAAACTGGCATATTATGCCTTTGATACACCGGAAGACCTTGAAAATATGAGAAATCGGTTAAAATCGGAAGGGATTAGTATGCCTCAATATAATGGTCACTCAAGGGGTAGCATGGTCAATTCACTAACTCTATCCCCTGAGGAGGTATATGATAAAATCAAATCTGGAGAGAAATATGTAATCAGGTTATTGGTATCAGAAAATGAGAATATAGAGTTTAGTGATTTGATCCGTGGCAAGGTCAGTGTTTCCTCCGATACCATAGATGATAAAATATTAATCAAATCTGATGGATTACCTACCTATCACCTGGCCAATGTGGTCGACGATCATTTAATGAATATTACCCATGT
The DNA here is from genome assembly GCA_964389805.1 of uncultured Roseivirgaceae bacterium. GTDB lineage: Bacteria > Bacteroidota > Bacteroidia > Cytophagales > Cyclobacteriaceae > JAGTVG01. Next base: position 20,707 of record CAYMFU010000078.1, read on the forward strand.
GATTAGAGGAGAGGAATGGTTGCCCAGCGCCCCATTACACATCCTTTTATACCAGTTTATGGGATGGGAAGACAGTATGCCCGAATTTGCCCACCTGCCTTTAATTCTAAAACCAGAAGGTACAGGAAAATTAAGTAAAAGGGATGGTGATAAACATGGATTTCCGGTTTTCCCTATAGATTGGATCGATCCTGTAACTGGAGATAAAAGTGCCGGATTCAGAGAGAATGGGTATCTTCCCGGGGCTATGGTCAACTTTCTTGCTTTTCTTGGCTGGAATCCGGGGACTGAACAGGAACTATTCGGCATGAATGATCTGGTGAAGGAATTTTCAATTGAAAGGGTAAACAAGGCAGGCGCAAAATTTGATATTGAGAAGGCGAAATGGTATAACCAGCAATATATTAAGTTCATTCCGGATGATGATATTGGAGCCTATCTAAATGATGAGATTAAAAAAAGAGGAATAAATGCCGACCAGGATTATATAACCAGGGTGGCTATTGCATTTAAAGACAGAATCACATTCCTTCACGAATTAATTGGAATTACTTCCTATTTTTTTCTGAGACCTGAAACATATGATGAAAAAGTGATCAAAAAAAGATGGACAACAACAAATGTTGAATTTTTAAGTAAATATGCAGCTGAATTGAATAAGTCGTATGAGAAATTTGATGGGGATTTAGCTAAGAATATTATGCTACCGATCCTTGACAAAATGAGTATAGGCATGGGCTCTATAATGCAGGTATTAAGAGTAGTCATAACCGGTGTTACATCTGGAATAGATCTTATTTATACTATAGAACTTCTTGGACACAGGGAAGTCAGTAAAAGGATAGAAATAGCAATTGAAAGACTGGGTAATTTTGTTAAATAAAATGACCAAGAGAAAAGCCAATAAAATACGTAAAAAAGAAGTTCCCGAAGAGAATAAAAACCTTCCTGGATTTGATATACAGATCAATTCATTCGGTGAGGTTCAGTCAACATATGATATAGAAGATGTAAATGCCTTTTTGAACGAAAATCTGGCAGATAAAAAACTTAAAAACAAGACTAAAGAGAATAGTAAAGAGAAGGATAATCCAGATTCCGAACAATAAATTTTCGTCCACGCAATAATATTTTAAAATCAGGTTGAATTATTTGATAAACCCGAGTAAATTGAATGAGTAAATCGTTCAGGACGATTACCGAAATTCAAAAGAATTTTTAAGAATTAGAGTATTTAACCCATTTAAATTTTTCACTATGAAGAAATCAATCTTTCTAATGTTATCACTTGCACTGATCTTAATGAATTGCGGCGGTGATAATTCTAAAAAAAATGAACAAAAAAAACAGGCTGAAGAATATGCTGAAAGCATGAAGATTGAAGAAGAGATTGGTGCACAGGTGACAGCCATGTTCAAACCTCTAACAGGTGTTGCTGAAAATCCGAATAATCCACTTACTGATGAGAAGGTAAAGTTGGGGAAGATTCTTTATTATGACAATCGATTATCCAAAGATCAAACACAAAGCTGCAATACATGTCATGACCTGAATACTTTTGGTGTAGACAATGAGCAGTTTTCAGAAGGGGATGATGGTACCAGTATTGGCGATCGGAATTCACCAACTGTTTTAAATGCCGCTTTTCATACGAGTCAATTCTGGGATGGAAGAGCCCAAGATGTTGAAGAACAGGCAGGCATGCCAGTTTTAAATCCAGTGGAGATGAATATACCATCAGAAGATTTTCTAATCAAAAGGCTTGCGGCTACAGACTTGTATCCTCCACTTTTTGCATCGGCATTCCCTGATGAAAGCGATCCGATTACTTATGATAATTTGAAAAAAGCGATAGGGGCCTTTGAACGTACACTTGTCACACCTTCAAAATTCGATGATTACTTGAAGGGAAATAAAGGTGCACTCAACCTGGAGGAAAAGAAAGGCTTGAAAACATTTATCGATGTAGGTTGCCTGACATGTCATACAGGAAGTCAGTTAGGAGGAAATATGCTTCAAAAATTTGGAGTATACGACAACTACTGGAACCTGACAGGAAGTGATCCAGTTGATGAAGGAAGGTTTAAAGAAACTGGAAATGAAGCTGATAAATACATGTTCAAAGTACCAACCCTTAGAAATGTAGCTATGACTTATCCTTATTTTCATGATGGAAGTATAGAAAAACTTGAAGATGCCGTAAAAATTATAGCTAAATTAAACCTGAATAAAGATCTGACTGATGAGGAGATTAAGAGTATTGTAATATTCCTGAACACATTAACCGGGGAGGTTCCGGAAGATGCAAAAAAAATCCCAGAAGAACTAAATACTGCTTCTTAGATAGAGGAGGCTGTTTTCAGAACAGCCTCTTTTTTTTGATCTACCTTTTGCGTTCTCTAAATACGGCTGATATTTTGCTTAATTTCCAACCAACTTTGATCTTTCAGTCTTGCTCCATAAACCTCTATCACTTTACCCCCCAGGAGAGATCCTATTTTACCACTATGTGCAAGGTCATACCCCTTAGATAGCCCATAAAGAAATCCAGCCGCATACAGGTCCCCGGCACCTGTTGTATCTTTTAATTCAGCTTTGATGCCAGGTATTATTATATTATTTGAACCTTTATGTATTATAGATCCCTCTTTTCCAATTTTAACCACGGCGATATCGCAATACTCGCTAATGATCTTGGCTGCATTTTCAGGTTCTTCACCCGTAAAGGACCGTGCTTCTTCCTCATTAGCAAAAACAATATTAACATACTCTTTCACTATATCCAGTAAAAAATCCCTGTTGGCTTCTACAGTAGTAAAGCTAGCCATGTCAATAGATATGGTTAAACCAACCTTTTTTGCTAAATAAACCGCTTTCAGAATAAGATCATGATTTTGAACAAGGTATCCTTCTATGTGGAAGAAGGAATATCCTTTGAATTGTTTTTCATTCAATTCACCAGGTTCCATTTCCACAGCTGCACCAAGATAAGTCGCAAAGGTTCTTTCAGCATCCTTTGAGAGAAGCGTAATGGCAGTTCCTGTTGGATTATAGCCATATAATAAATTGAAGTGGATGTGTTTTGAAAGCAATTCATTTTTAAAGAGATCTCCATATTTATCCTTCCCGATCTTTCCGATATATCCGCTTTGAATTCCCAATTTTGCCAAGCCATCAATTGTGTTTGAGGCAGATCCACCTGCAGCAATTTCATATTGAAAGTTTTCAGTCGCATTTAATATTTTTTTCGCTTTTTTTGAATCAACCAGTGTCATACTTCCTTTAGGAAGAGAGAATTCGTTCAAAATCTCGTCATCATCAATTTGAAATATGAGATCAACCAAAGCATTTCCTAATCCCAGTACCTTTGACATAGTGTATATCTTTTTTCCAGATAGGCACAAATATATTCTGCCATTTTAATATTTCAACAATTGGTGTATATTTAATCCTTAATAAGATTGAATTACTAATATGGTTTGATTTTCAAGGCTAATTTTCAGCTTTTTGTTTTTTGATCCCCATAAAAAGTAAAAAAAGATCATTTAATTTGCCTTCTAAACATGATCTACACGATATTAATAATTTGTTAGCGTAAAAATTTGATTATTCTAATATTTTTTAGCAATTTTACTAGATAAATAAAAGTAGAGATATGTTTTTATTAAAAAAAGCCCTGGCATTCTTAATGATTGTTGTCTTCACTCAGGCATTCTCTCAGGATTTACAATTGGAGAAGTCTCAATCAACAAGCAGAAAGAGCTATGAAATTCAGAATACTGAATATCAAAATGGATCTCAAGATATAAACGTAGATTTGATATTTGAGAATGATCAGAATGAATCATTTAGTGGATCCGGGGCATCCGATAAAGATGAATCAACTGTAGATATAACCTTTTTGGCACCTATCTCTGATTCAAAATATAAAAGAGGAAGTGCTATTCAGATCAGATGGACCGGAGGGAATCCCGAAGATGAATACGCATTAGACTTATTTGATGGTCGTTTTCATTACAGACACGTGGGTGAATTAAAAAACTCCGGCACCTATCCATGGATAATCCCCAAAGATGTAAAGCCGGGCAAAGAATATAAGTTCAAACTTACCAACACAGATGATTTTGGTGAATATGCTTTCAGCAAATCGTTCATAGTTAAAAAGAAAGTGCCTCTAGCCGTTTGGATCGTTCCCGGAGCACTTATTGTCGGGGGCGCTGTATATTTATTGTTTTTCCACGGCGAAGACCCAGTACCTGATTTACCAGCACCAATTGAACCAAATTAAATCAGCTAAAAAAGGAAGAGATTATGAAAAGAGGACTACCAATTATTTATGTGATATTGCTGTCAGTAGCATTTTTAATGGGCAGCAAATCTTTCGTTTTAGGACAGGGTACAGAAATTATAGATTATAGTTTTACTGAAGAAACAGGACCAGCAACAATCGGTAGTGGCACCGTAGATATTGAAGTTGCTTATGGCACCAACCTGAATGGATTGATTGCAACTTTTACTTTATCTGATAGTGCTAAAGCTGAGATTAGTGGAATACTGCAAGAAAGCGGTACAACAGCAAATGATTTTAGTGGAGGGATAGTTTTATATACCATAACCGACACTACAGATGCTTCTACTCAAAATTGGGATATTGATGTAACAATCGCTCCTAATGACTCAACAGATATTCTTACTTTCACAATACCTGAAGAAACAGGGCCGGCGTCAATCGATGATAACAATCATACCATTGACCTTGAGGTAGCCTATGGAACTGATTTAACTAGTCTTACTCCGATCTTTACCCTCTCTACTGGTGCAACCTCATCTCCGACAAGCGGTACTACTGGAAATTATAGTAGTGAAGCTACCATTACAGTGACTGCTGAAAATACGTCCTTTACTCAGGAGTGGAAAGTCAATGTGACTGAAGCTCTAAATGACTCAACAGATATTCTTACTTTCACAATACCTGAAGAAACAGGACCGGCGTCAATCGATGATAACAATCATACCATTGACCTTACGGTAGCCTATGGAACTGATTTAACTAGTCTTACTCCGGATTTTACCCTATCCACTGGTGCTACCTCATCACCAACAAGTGGAACTAATGGAGATTATAGTAGTGAGGTTACCATTAAGGTAACTGCTGAAAATACTTCTTTCACTCAGGATTGGAAAGTCAATGTAACTGAAGCCCTTAATGATTCAACAGATATTCTTACTTTCACAATACCTGAAGAAACCGGTCCTGCAACTATCAATGATAACAATCATACTGTTGACATTGAAGTCGCCTATGGAACTGATCTAACTAGTCTTACTCCGATCTTTTCCCTCTCTACCGGTGCTACTTCATCACCAACAAGCGGTACTCCTGGAGATTATAGTAGTGAAGCTACCATTACAGTAACTGCTGAAAATACTTCTTTCACTCAGGAGTGGAAAGTCAATGTAACTGAAGCCCTTAATGATTCAACAGATATTCTTACATTCACAATACCCGAAGAAACCGGTCCTAAAACCATTGATGCAGTGAACCATACCGTCGATGTCGAAGTTCCATTTGGTACTGATGTAACAGCGCTCGTAGCAACATTTACATTATCTGACCAGGCTTCGGCTACTGTAGGTGCAACAGCACAAACTAGTGGTGTTACACCAAATAATTTTACAAGTCCGGTAACCTACTCTGTTCAAGCGGGTGATGGATCTACTCAGGACTGGACAATTACTGTTTCATTTGCTTCAAATAACGAAACTGACATACTTACTTATAGCCTTCCTGGTCAAACTGCTCCTGCTAATATTAACAATGGAAATCATACTATTAGTGTAGAGGTTCCTTATGGTACAGATGTTACCGCCTTAGTAGCTACTTTTACATTGTCAGCGCAGGCTTCTGCTACTGTTGGTGCAACATCCCAAACAAGTGGGGTGACCCCGAACAATTTCACAGGACCTATAACATATACAATTCAGGCAGGTGATGGATCTACACAGGATTGGTCAGTTACAGTTTCATTTGCGCAAAATACTCAAACAGATATTCTTACTTTTAGTGTTGACGGATTCACTGGTACAGTAAATGCTGGAAATCATACAGTGAATGTAAGTGTTCCTTATGGAACAGTTGTCACTAATATGATCGCTACTTACACCTTATCTGACCAGGCCGAAGCGAGGGTATCTGGAGGTTTGCAGGAAAGTGGCGTCTCCTCCTTGAATTTCTCAACTCCCGTCACCTATGATATAACGGCAGGCGATGGAACAACCACTCAGGCATGGCTTATTACAGTGACTGTTGCCCAGAATACAGAAACTGATTTTATAACCTATAGCTTCCCGGAGCAAACTCAGTCTACTATTAATGCAGTTAATCACACAATTGATGTTGTTGTCCTATATGGAACAGACATAACAAATCTGGTTGCAACTTTTGATCTATCACCAGGTGCAACTACCAGAATTAGTGGAACGCTTCAGACAAGTGGTGTTACATCTAATAACTTTACAAATCCAGTTACTTATAGAGTTTTAGCAGAAGATGGTACTACAGCCCAGAATTGGATAGTTACTGTTACAGAAGCACTAAATTTCGCCACAGATATAGTAAGCTACTCAATACCTAATCAACTGGGGAATTCTACTATTAATGACATAACCCACACTGTTGAAGTGGTTATGCCTTTCGGCACAAATGTCAATAACCTCGTAGCTTCATTTAATTTATCAGATGGAGCTACAGCAAATGTTGGAGCCGTTCCACAAAATAGCGGGATCACAGCTAATAACTTCAGCAGTGATGTAACATATACAATTCTGGCTGAGAATGGAACTGATACACAGGATTGGACAATTACTGTAAGAGTAGCTCCAAATACAAGTACTAGCATATTACTTTATAGTTTTGATGAAAATTCCGAACCATCAAAAATTGATGATAATAATCATACTGTAGATGTAGTAGTTGTCTATGGAACAGATGTTACAAATTTAGTTGCTGATTTTGTATTATCTCCCCAAGCCACGGCTACAATTGGCGGCATAACTCAACAAAGTGGAGTAACAGCACATGATTTTACAAATCCAGTTACATATACGGTGACTGCCCACGATGGTGTAACATCACAAGACTGGATCGTAACAGTAACTGTCGCTCAAAATACAGAGGCAGATATCCTGGCGTATAGCTTTGATGAACAAACCGGTCCCGCAAACATTAACAATATAACCCGGGAAATTGATATTGAAGTGGCTTATGGAACAGATGTAACTGATTTGGTTGCTACCTTCACTCTTTCTGATAGTGCTACTGCCAAGGTGGGAGTTACTGATCAAACCAGTGGCGTAACATCCAATAATTTTACGAATGAAGTAACCTATGTGGTTACCTCAGAGGATGGTATTACTTCGCTTCCCTGGATAGTTATTGTATCCGTGGCTAATAATACAGATACCGATATATTGACATATAGTTTCCCTGAGCCAACAGATACTGTCATAATTAATTCAACAATGCATACAATAGACGTTACAATTGAATATGGAACTGACTTAACAAATCTAATTGCTGAGTTTACACTATCCTCTGATGCTTCCGCTTTTATAGGTCCTGTTCGTCAGGAAAGTGGCATATCTGCAAATGATTTTAGCTCAGATGTTATCTATACGGTGTTGGCTGGAGATAGTGTCACTACCCAAGACTGGATAGTTACAGTAATCTATAATGAACCCGACACTGAAACGGATATTATATCCTTCACTTTTGATGAGCAAGTTGGAACAACCTCTAAGGATACAGTCAATCATATACTTGGTCTATATGTGCAACAAGATGCTGAATTAGATCGCTTGATAGCTATCTTTGAACTTTCTCATGGAGCTACGGCCTATGTTGATACGGTATTACAGGAAAGTGGCATTACCGTGAATGACTTCACAGATTCACTCGTTTATACGGTTATTGCTCAGGATGGAATTACAAGTCAGAGCTGGACAATTATTGTTCGACGAGGATTTACTTTTGAATATGTTGAATCTCCCGATGAGTTTCCGGTCAGTAACACTACAATAACGGCAAGTGCACGCTTACCAATCTATCAGGACATAGATGAAGTTATTTTCTATTATAGAAAATTCGAGAACGAGGAATGGGAATCGCTGATTGTCCCTGGAAATCAGGAAATATATTCTATAGATATTAGTCGTGAAATGGTTGGAAATCTAGGTATGTATTACTATTTCAATGCTGTTGATACAACCGGATCCAACCTTTCCCTGGATCATATACAACTTATTTTGCATTATGATACCGATTATCCGGCAATCCCTAATTTGCGATTCGGTGAAACAGTCAATCACTATCAAATTATTTCGGTACCTCTTAACCTTCAGAACACCAATGCCGAGGCAGTTTTAGATGAATTGGGTGAATACGATATTAAAAAATGGAGGTTATTCCATCATAATGGCGTCTCAACCAATGAATACAGAAACGGTTTTACCAATATAGATCCAGGCTTGGGCTATTGGCTCATCGTTCGTGAACCAACCAGTATTACAACCGGTGAAGGTCGGACAATTCGAATTGATAGTGTAACAGGATACCAGATGAACCTCACTCCTGGATGGAACCAGATTGGAAATCCATATGATATGGATCTGAATTGGGATGCAGTGATTATTGAAAACGAAAATCTTAATATTGGCAGGGTAAAACTGTTTATGCAGGATTCACTGACTGCTGGGAATATTATCCCTAGATTCCGTGGTGGATTTGTCTACCTACTGGGAATTCAACCAATTACCGTCAATGTAAATCCTTATTCTTCTTCATCCGCAGCCTTAAGAATGCAACCCTATACAGATCCTGCAAGGCTCCATTCTCTGGATGAGACAAGCTGGATTGCCGGATTAAAGTTATCAAATGGAATTGTTTCACATAATCTTTCTGGTGTTGGGATGCACCCTGAAGCCATTGAGGGAAAAGA
>CAYMFU010000079.1:0-4450 GCA_964389805.1 uncultured Roseivirgaceae bacterium
TCCTCGGAAGGGTATCCTGTCATCCCGGAACCTGCAATATTCAAAAAAGACAGTACGCGTGTTTTTGAGCGATCAATTACTTTCTTCTTGAATAAAGGGAAATTCCGCCATCCCGAGGTGCCTGCATCCACTACAGTTGTAATACCCGCTTTCAGGGTAATATCATCAGGAGATACTGAGGAAAAGCCATTTGCAAAACCATCATTGCTCCCCACAAAAACATGGGTATGAGGATCTATTAATCCGGGCGTCACATACAAACCAGTGGCATCTATTACTTTTTTAGCATTTTTGTCAGATATATTCGGAGCAACTTCGACAATTTTCCCATTTGCAATGGCCACATCCATTGTACGATCGATCTTGTTTTTTGCATCAATTACATGACCGCCTTTCAGCAATAGATCAATTTCCTGAGCCATTGCAGAATGAAAAGGAAAAAGCATTATAAAAAAAAGTAGAGGTATAATTAAGGTGAGGGAAGATAATTTTGTGCCTTTATTTAACGTGATCATAAGTATAATTTTTTCATTAATAATCACCCACTGCCAGATCATTGTGATTTCTTACAAAGGAATTATCATTAGATCTAAGCGAATATCCTGCTCGACAACATAAGTAAATATACAAATCTTAACCAATAACCAATTCTTATTGATTAGCAAATATTCCCTTTAATTAGTTTTGAGATTTCGTATATTTAGAGCATCACTGGTTTACTCCCTGTCTATGGATAATATAAAAGCAAAGAAACGAATTTACGAGCCAGTCATACTTATGACCGTTGTGGCAATAGTTGTTCTTCTCGTTAGTATGGTGAATCCTCATTCTACTGAACGAAGCGGACCATTCATTTCTAAAAATACGGGTGACCTAGCCACCCCTGAATCCGGAAAAAATGTCTTTCAGCAAAATGAAGAAAGAATTACTGTAAATAAAGTAAATTCTATTTTTATAGATAAAGATAACATTAAATGGTTTAGTACAGATGTTGAGATTGTTCGTTTTGATGGCATAACCTGGAAGCGGTATGGAGAACATACGAATTTACCGGTTAAAGACCTTAAAGGTGTAGCCTGTGTGGTGGATACCGGAGGATCAGAACTCTGGATTGCATCGCTGCAGGGTGCTACGGTTATTAAGTTACCGATAGGTGACACAATCGAAGCTATTACTCATGAACCTGATAATTCAGGCGTTTTAAGCCCGGAGGTTCTGGGTATTGTTACAGGGGAGAATTCTATTCGATGGGTTGGATCACGTTTGGGGGTATCAGCATTTAGCAATAATAGATGGCTTACATCTGACTATCAAATGCATTACACTAAAAATATGTTCAGGGATTTCCCCATAACATCTATGGCGACTAATGATGAAGGGGATTCGCTTTACGTAGGAACTGCGGGTGCTGGTGTTGCCAGAGTATACCGCGATGAATTGGATGCTATTTCAGGAGCATCTGTGTATGCAGAATGGGGCCCCATTATCATGCCTTCTGATCATATCCTGAGTGTCTTCATTGCATCTGATGGGGTGAAATGGTTCGGGACGGACAAAGGTATTGCCAGGCATTCCGGTTTTGACACGCTTGATAATTGGACAGTTTATACGGATGAAGATGGTCTTATCGATAACTACATTCAGGCTATTACTGGAGACAATCAAGGTAATATGTGGTTTGGGACAAAGGCAGGGATTTCTGTTTTTAATGGCATCTCATGGATTTCCTATACTACTGACGACGGATTGGCCAGTAACAATGTATGCTCCATGGCCATTGACCATGATGGAATTGTCTGGATCGGATCGGATGCCGGCATTACCAGTTATAAAGATGGCAAATTTGTCAATTACTAATATTGGCCTTATTTCTTAAGAATTTTCAGAAAAGTCCAATACTTATACGGTTGGTTATTGGCCACTCTTACTGTATTGACCAGGATGACGATCATACTGTAGATCCCGATAAAGATAATGATGGGAACCGTGATCAGTAAAAAGGCAAAGACTCCACAAGGAATCAGGATCGCCCACATACTGATCTGGAAATTGATCACATCCACACCATGGTCCCTGATTTCCTCAATTTCATCTTTCTTGGAGAGCCAGATGATAAGTGGAGGGAAAAGAAATACAAATAGCCCACTAAGGTGCAGCATCGGAAGCCAGAAATCCCGCTGGCGTGCAATTACCGGATCAAGCTCTTCATCACGGATATTATTCAGAAGTTCAAACTCTACTTCGAGTGCAGAAGCCAGAGTTTGAAGTGTGTAAGCCCGGGGATCAACCTCTCCATTTTCTATGCGCTGGATGGTTCGGGTGCTGAGGTTTGTTCGTTCAGCAAGCTCTTCCTGGGTCATGCCCTTATCCAGTCTTAGTTTCTTGATTTCCTGACCGATTTTCATTTGTGTTTTTTTTTCTACTAATATCAGTCATATTTACACAATTATGTAGCTACAAATTCACGACATTTTCCCGACAATTGCATGAATTTAGTAGATTTCTGAAGATTTATTCTGAATTCTCATCTTATTCCATTCATATTCAGTCCACAAATGGCTGGATGCTTTATAGTTAACCCAGGAATAAATAAACGAATTGACAATGAATTTCTGCCAGGCTATAAAATATCTCAACTGATTCGGATAAGGTAAAGGGTTCAGAAGATATTCAATCGATAAAAATCATAAGCGTTCCTGAAGTGGAATCCATCACTATGAAATTTCCTCTTTCTGTTTGCTCCGATCAAACAATAGTCTAAGATTCTCTAAATATTATTTATTAAAAAGATGATTGATTCGATATCTGGCACCGAAACTAAAACCACCATTATATGCCTTATAATCATAATCACTTGATGGCATTTTTGTGAATCCACCATTATACCGGATAAATCCTGCAAGACCAGTTTCTTCATGTGTATAAGAAAGGGCTACATTATATCCGATCTGTACCTTGCTGACATCTTCCTTGATATTATAAGTCTCTGTTTCGCCCATAAATTCATATTTCTCTTTGGCAGCTAACAGAAAAGAGATGTCCGGACCTACTTCTACTCTCAGTCCTTCATAAATATCATAGGTGTAGGTAAATGGAATGGAAAGATAATGCAACCTGTTTTTACTTACTTCGTCACTACTATATTCAAATTTCCCCCCAAATTGGTTATAAAACAATCCAGAATACATGCCCATCTTGGGGTAGTTTTCACAAAAGACCCAGTGCACATATCCTCCAAATCCAATACTTCCAATACTTTTTATATCATCATCTTTGGCATCTTCGCCATGAAAAGTCGAAATCCGATAACTTAATTCGGGGCCAAATGTAAAATTACCTCCTTCCGGATCGCAATTCGGTTTTGTGACACAGCATCCGTTAATTATGAATGCAATGAATGACACAATACAAAACAGAGAAAGATTCTTTAAATGGTTCATGGTTAGGTTATTTAGGTATAGAATGTAGATATTATGCTCTAATTAAAATGACTTAACTTATTTGAAACTCAAAGCCAAGTATAATTTAGAAATATAATTAATTAATTGCAAATACGAGCTTGCAGAGGCGAATCAGATTTATTAAAATCGAAAGCAATATATTGATTACCACGATCCAGCTGGATTTACCTTTAACCTTTCAATTCAACTAGAGTTTTTAAAGTATAATTTTTTATCTTTAATCATTGATCAGGATTTAACAGATTTATTTTTTTTACAAGAATTATTTTTTATACATGCCCCAAAAGGAACGCAAATTAGCTGCCATCATGTTTACCGACATTGTCGGGTATACGTCCCTAATGGGAGAAAGCGAGAAGAAGACCTTTGAGATTATCAATACCAACCGGTTGATCCATCAGAAGCATGTCGAGGCGCACCACGGCCGGATCGTAAAAGAGCTGGGGGATGGGTTACTCTCTGTCTTTGAGAATGGCACCGAGGCGGTATTATGTGCCCTGGAAATTCAGAAAGAAGCAAAAGAAGCGAACATCCCCTTGCGGATAGGAATACATGAAGGAGAAGTTGTGGTCGAGAATGAAGATGTATTTGGGGATGGGGTAAATATCGCTTCCAGGATAGAATCGGAAGCCGCTCCTGGCGGTATTTGTATATCTGATGCAGTATATCGTATTATCCGGAATAAAGATGAATTTAGTGTTGGAAAAATCGGTAAAGTAACATTAAAAAATGTACGCGAACCGATAATGCTTTACCAGTTAAAATCATCCGGATTGTCAGTGAGGTCCACAAAAAAGGCGATCAAATTAAGCTGGATTGTTTTATTATTGATAGGATTAGGCGGTATAGTAATAGGGATAGTAGGAACACATATTTACATTAAAAAGACATTTCCACCTAAAGTACTGCATTTTTCTTTGAATTTTCCGGAAGATGCGCCTATGCATAAACCTTTTTATCGATCGGTGAATCATTCCTTTGATATTTCT
>CAYMFU010000080.1:0-3161 GCA_964389805.1 uncultured Roseivirgaceae bacterium
TAAGGCCCTGGCCGTCAAAGCTGATGTTACCAATCGGGAGGATATGAAAGCAGTTGCTAAAGCAACGATCGATGAATTTGGCCGTATCGACGTATTAATTAATAATGCGGGTATAATGCCATTATCATTCCTTAAAAACCTACATGAAGATCAATGGGAACAAACGATTGATGTTAACATCAAAGGGGTGATGAACAGCATTTCCGCCGTATTGCCAGCGATGATGGAACAGAAAGATGGACATATAGTAAATATATCATCCATTGCGGGGATCAGTGTTTTCCCATCAGCCGCCGTTTATTGTGGCACAAAGTATGCTGTGGAGGCGATCACCGAGGGTATTCGACTGGAACTGACCGTTCCTTATAATATCCGGGCTACCTCTATACGCCCAGGCGGTGTAGAAACAAATCTTATGAACACAATTACCGACCAGGAAGTATTCGCAGCGTTTGAGCCCATGCTGAGTTCTGTAAAATTTCTTCAATCAGAGGATATTGCAAAAGCTATTGTATATGCGGTTAATCAGGATCCAAATGTAAGCATTGACCATGTTTGTGTGCGTCCAAGCAATCAGTTGATGTAATTCCGTAGCATAAAAAAAGAACCGGAGAAGGGATTTCCGGTTCTTTAAGACTATAGCGGGTTGTACTAGATTATCTGAAACGATGATCCATATGGGAGGCATCAATAAGAAATTAACCGGCGGTTTTCTTTTTATGTCCATCTGCCGGGTCTCAAAAAGGAATTGGTCCTGGCCTCAGGATATAAAAAACCCGCTGGAAGGCGGGAACTTCTTATTGTGGGTTGTACTAGATTCGAACTAGCGACCTCATGCCTGTCAACCTAAATCCGAAGTATTATAGGAAATATAGTTTTATACAATATATCTCAATTATAATCCCAAAGGCTAAAGTTTTTGTAGATGATAAATTGGTAAAAGAGATAAATGGTTTAGCCAGAGGTTATTCAACTGGTACGGTAGGATTAAGGCTTGGGGCTTCAGAAAGAGGCTACTACTCAAACTAAAAAATTAGAAAGGAACCACAGATATACTAAACATCTACTATCTAATTCAATTGGCATATACGAATTGTTTGGTGCTATATTCACCCCAAATTTGACGAAGAACCACTTTCACCGTTTTTCCAAAAAAGGAGGAATTATCATTTTGGATCCTTTTTTTTTATTCATCTCGCAGTGCATCTACAGGGTTTTTAGTGGCTGCACGCCAGCTTTGCCAGCTAACCGTGAACAGAGCTATGATTATGGATATTATTGCTGCAAGTGCAAATATCCACCAGCTCAGTTCTGTTTTAGTTGCATAATTCCGGAGCCAATTATTCATGATAAACCAGGCAATGGGACAGCCAATAATAAAGGCAATAGCCACCCAGGTCACAAAGTCCTTATTCAATAAAATCATCACCCGGGAAACGGTTGCACCATTTGCCTTTCTGATACCTATTTCCTTTGTACGACGGATAATTGCATATGTCGATAAGCCCGATAAACCCAGACAGGCTATGATAATTGCAAGCAGCGAACCAACCAGGAATAATCCGCTGAAACGTTGCTCTGCCTGGTATTGCTCATTGTAGAAATCGTCCATGAAAAAGTAGTGGTATGGATTTCCGGGGTAGTGATCGATCCATATCTTCTCCAGCTCAGAAATAAGTCTGCTTTTATCATTCATTTCGGCCTTTATTGTATAATACAGATTTGCCGGTTGATTAAAGAACCCGATGGGTTCCGGCAATTCTTTAATTGTTTTCTGATTGAAATCCCTGACAATTCCCTTTACAAAAACCATGTGCCTGCCTCCTCTCAGAACTTCTCCTATGGTACTCTCTGCATCTTCAAAACCAAAATATGAGAGTGCTGCTTCATTAAGAATGATGTTGCTTGAATCTTCCAGTATGATTGAATTAAAATTTTCACCTGCAGCGAAGCTTATACCATATGTATCAAAGAACTGATCATCCACGTAATACACTTCAATCTTCTTTTCTGTATTACGTCCCTCAACAGGAATTCCGTATACGCGTGAGTTCGTGATTTCAGTTCCGGGAATACTTGTTGATGAGGTAATATTTCTAACCATGGACAGCGATTTAATGTCATTTTTGAATGATTCCATGCCACTCATATAGGACTCATAGGAATCTACATTGAGTATCCGTGGCCCATCCAGAACTATTAATCCTTCAAGTTTAAATCCCAGATCATGATGGCGCATAAAATTAACCTGTCGATAAATGGTGATAGTTCCGATAATCAGAATGACAGATACCGTGAATTGGAAAACTACGAGGTAATTTTTAAGGCGGCCAATCCATCCCGATCCGCGTGGTATCTTCCCTCTTAAAACTAGGCTAGGTGTGAACTGTGAACTATATATGGCAGATAGGAACCCGGTGAACAATGTGCCTGATACCAGCAGAATAAAAAAGAGAAGTATGAGAGTCAAAAAATCAATCTGCAGCGGACTTTGCATCGCCTGTCTAAAAAAAGGAAGCAAAAGAAAGACACCGGTGAAGCTAATGATCAGTGCCACCAGGTTCAAGGAAGCCGATTCTGTTAAAAACTGGAGAATAAGATCTTTCTTTAACGCTCCTGATACTTTTCTGATACCCACTTCTTGAGCTCTTTCCACTGAACGTGAAGTGGCCAGATTGAGGTAATTGATAAATGCGATCAGCAATACAAGCAAAGCAATGATCCCCAATGAATTAACATTTCGATAGTCGCCATTGACTTCTAATTCGTTACTCACAGAGGAGTGCAAATGAATATCAGTCAGATTCACAAGCTTGTATTCAATCAGGAAGAACGCTCTCTTCATAAAATCCCCGAGAAATTTTTCGGGTATCTGTGGCAATTTACTCTCCAGGGATTCTGCATCTGCGCCCGGAGCAAGAAGGAGGTAGGTATAAACCCTTTCGCTAATCCAGGCATTATCCCAATATCCGCGGTTTTGCTGCAACAGGTTTTGGTAAGATAGCAGTATATCGAAGGTAAAATGAGAATTCTCGGGAATGGACCTGACTAACCCTGTTATCATATAATCTACGCCACCATCAACAGTGAGTATTTTTCCTATGGGATTCTTGTCACCGAAATACTTCCGGGCACATTCCTCCGTAATAACAGCATGATCC
>CAYMFU010000081.1:0-7002 GCA_964389805.1 uncultured Roseivirgaceae bacterium
GGTCCTGCCAATGCATTGTGCTGGGTTTTAGAAATCAAACATTCTACTAATATAAAGCATTAAACGTGGAGAAATGTTTAAACTTTAATTGTACCTGGTATGAACCATTTGTTTAGTTAGCTGATTTGGCCGCCCTTCAGGTAAGATCTACCCTGAATGACTATTTCAGGTGGTTGGTGGCCAGACAGGTTTTGCTATTAAGTAAATGTGATCTATATGGATATTTAAGAACCGTCGAAATCAAAGTATTCATCTTCTTCCAACTCCACTTCCTGCTTCTGAGCCTTTTTACCTTTTAGAATATCCTTCAGTTCATCCCCTTCGGCTTTCAGATCATTCTTGATCTTATCTTTTACAGCATTGGAATCAAACGAGATTTCATAGTCTTTGGCTGTGCCCTGCATCTTTAAAAACAAGCTTGGCGGTCCGGATCCATTATCTGCTATCTCGCCGTACCTGGAATCACGATCCGGCCTTCTAAACTGATCAAGCGGGATTCTGAAATGATAATCAATATCCTGGTCAAAAGTATGAATCCCAGAAACATATATATGATATGCATTGGAGATTATCTCCATTTCAGGAATAATAACCTGCCCGTCGATAATCTGTATATCATTCTTTAATTCTGAAAAATGCAGTTCTGCAAGATCTTCTTCCTTAACATACTTTGACAGGTTTTGCATAGGCTCAAAATCAATAAGTTCACCACCAATTATGCTGGCCTCAATAAAAGATGTCAATGTGTTACTATAGAATTTCAACCGGTCATCCAGCATGAAGTAGGTGTTTACATCAGCATAGATCTGACCCTGCAGGTGCCGGCTCATCAGGAATTCCTGCTTAAAATTCTTAAAAACATAAAAAATGCTATCGATATGCAGGCCTGAGAGCTTTCCATCTACAAGAAATTCTCTTTTCACGGGCGACTGGGCATTGATCGATCCACTCAGGATCAGGTCTCCTCCCATTGTATTAAGAGTTAGGTTTTCCACCGCCACGATCTGATCTTTGATCCTTATTTTTCCACTTGCCCTTTGCCCGTTAAATCTTTTAAACGTAATGCGGTCAACCACGCAATTGAAGTCAATATCCAGTTTTGGAGAGATGGCCAGGTGGAAGGTTTCATCCTCTTCTTCGAATGGCCCGGCATCTTCCTCCTCAGAAAAATCAAGTGTTAACAATTCATTCAGATTCAGATTATTGGATTCCAGGTCGGCGATAATTTTTATAGGATTGTCCCTATAGAAAACGTAAGAAATAATATTTCTGAAATATCCCGAAATTTCAAAATCACTTTCCCCGATCTGGCCACTGAAGTTCTCAATAGCCAGGTCAAGGTTATTGAAGAAGAATTTACCATTGAACTTTCTGAATTCGAGCGGACTGTATTTGGTTTTGAAATTCACTTGATTAAGAAAGAGATCCCCTGAGGCTTTTACATTATTTGCCTTTTTGTTCTTCAGGTCATTGATACGGCCGGTCAACTTAATGTCAAATTCAATTTCACCATCGCCGGATTCAAATTGTTTAACAGGAAAGGTGGTAAGAAATGAAGCAAGATCAATATTTCCAGTAAGATCCAGGGTGGTTGACAGGTCTTTGAAATTCTGCATACTGAGCTCACCTTTGATTTCATTATTCCCAATAAATCCACTAAAATCCCTGATTTTCAAAATGGATGAAGTCAGATTCTTTTCCTTCCCATTGGTAAAACTCCCGGTAAAATTTAATTTATTAAAAGAGCTTCTGTATCCCGGGTAATAGAACTCCACATTATCACAATCGAAATCCGCCTGTAATGCAGGTATTTTTCCATTGCTGAAGTCGCCATTGATATTGCCTTTGAAGGTAATTTTACCTTTACTCTTATATTCTGAAAGTTTCTTCCTGATATCCTTTGGCAGGACAGCGACCACAGCCTCCACATTATTTTTCACAGACGCTACATTCAGGTTGATAAATTTATTTTCCCCGGTGAGAATTTGCCCATCTAATTGGTACAATTGACCATTCAGCTTAAGATCTGTCTGATCGAATTGCACCACCTGGCTGTCAAGACTATAGGTGAACTCCGAAGAAAGACCTATCAGTTGGTCCTTTACATAGGTAGTCTCTTTAATGTCAATCTGGTTTTTTGAAATTAATCCAGACAAATTGATCAGAAGCTTTTTCCCCTGAACCTTAAGGTTATTTCTAAGTCTTTCCGTTTCGAGGTGAATATTTACATCATTATGTTGATCAACATAGTTGATCCTGACATTTTCAAGGATAATATTCGGAAGGTTTAGTTCGCGTTGATTATTCACAGAATCCTTTTTGGAGTAGCGTATAAATTCATAATTCTTCTCACCATTGATCCCCCGCCCGATGTTGAAAGTGGCATCACTTACTTTAAGCGTACTGATCTCATAATTCTTAAAGATTATGTTTAGAATATCAAAACTGATCAACATATTATCGGCATCGCAAAGATATTCCATGGTGACATCAGCCGATTCATAGATCTTTATATCCTCCAGCTTAAAAGAGACCATGGGAAAATTTCCCCAGAGTTCGAGCTCGATTTTCTTGACCTCCACTGGAGTTTCGAGGTATTCATTGGCTTCTTGCACGAAAAATGCTACGACCTCATTTCGGTAGAAATAGAGAACAGTCATAGCAATGCCGGTAATGAGGATCAACACAGCCAGGATGAGCAAAACAATATTTCGGATCTTTTTGACCACTTTACAGAGGTTCAACTGCAAATTTGCAGTAATATTATATAATTACCACGGAACATAGTGCAAGAATCTTTCCAGAGTGTTCAATCATTAAAAAAATACTTGGATTTTTTTTGGAGAGATATATATATGGTATACTTTTGCAATCCGTTTAGCGCTCTTAGCGCTCTCCCGCAGTGGCGGGATCAGCTGGTTCAGAGCATCCTGCTTTAGCGGGAGGATCACAGATCAGCACTAGGAGTAGTTCTTTAAATAAATCGGGCTCTTAGCTCAGCTGGTTCAGAGCACCTGCCTTACAAGCAGGGGGTCACTGGTTCGAATCCAGTAGGGCCCACGTTTAAATAATTGATTATCAGAAATTTAAGCCTAGTAGATGTTCAACATTTATTAGGCTTTTATTTTTGTGCACTAATTTGTGTACTAATTGAAGGATTTCCTCACTAAATCAACACATTTAACAGAATATTAAATTATCTCTTTTTTAGTGTCTTACAATTAAAATATCTCAACGCAGTTAATAATTTTTTATATTAACAATAATATAGATTTTTAGCAACTAGATATTTTATAACTTTTACCATGCCACGAGCAAGAATAACATGGGATGTAGATAATTCAGAATTAACCAGATTCCGGAATATTCTAACTAAAATCATAATTATCTTAGATCAGCTCGATAAAGACATAGTTGATTCACTTGATATTCCTGTTCTTCAAAATGTAACCCCAGCTGATGTGTATTTTGGTAGAGATAAACAGATAATCGAAAAACGAAAAGATATGAAAGAAAAAACAATGCGAGAAAGAAGAAAATTATACCTTTTGAACTACTCAAAAGTATGACTTAACTTTAGCCTTAATTAGTTCGCCTTTATTTGATGACACACATTATACCTATGAATAAAATCCTTAATGTTAAAAATCTATTATGAAAAAGAGTAAATTATTATGGTCGATTATTCTACTTTTTGTGTCGCAGCTTGCATTGTTTGCACAAGCAACAAGGTATGAAGCTGAAGATGTGACTCTCCACCAGGTTACCGCTGAAACAGGTGAGCTTACTGTTTGGGAAAAACTAATGAAAGGTGTTAACCAAGACGCATCCATTCCAACTGGAGCCAATTTTGAAAAAGTGATACACGAAGTAGGGCATATGCAAACGATCAGTGATGCAGGTTTTAATTCAGTACGTTTCTTTATTGCCTATGCTTCCAGTGATTTTACGGGACATCAACAACGTATTCAGGATGCACTTGATAATGATTTAGCAGTTATTATATGTGTCTGGGGATCAAATGGTTGGTATGATAGTGGTCAGGCAGAGAACCAAATAGCAACCAGATGGAAAGCAATCGCACAATGGGTAGAAAACACCTGGCCCGGTGAAAATGATATTGTATTTGAATTATTAAACGAAACAGGAGCGATTGGCTTTCCACAGACGGCAGCTGGCCATATTCAATCGATGAAACTATATGGAGCAGCAGCAGAGGCTGTTCGCGAAGTAAGTTCAACCAGACCAATTCTTATCAGTCCTTCAGGATGGCAGGATGTTGAATTGATGAGCTATGTAACGCAACAAAACCTGGATTACGACTTCGCGAGTGACAATCACCTTGGCATGTCTATTCATTTTTATAAACCAAACAGTGGTGAAGTTGGTTGGTTTGCCATGAATGAGTATCCTCTGCTTGACCAGGATTCAGATGCCTGGAGAAAGCAAATTAGGGATGAAGTTGAAGACGTAATGAATTGGCGAATACAGAAGAATGTACCTAATATGCCAATTGTAGTAACCGAATGGGGATGTTGGAATTTCCCTGAGCGTGAACAGAGAGGAGATCTTGCTTTAGTTGTACAATACCATGCAGACTATTTTAGGCAGCATAATATTGGATCAACTTGGTACACAGGTATCCAAAACAACCAAAGGGGATTTGGTGTTTTTGATACGGAGACTGGATGGAACAATACTGTAGTTGAGGCAATTACTCAACAGGCTGCACCAGAATCATGGCCGTCTACAAATCAATTTGTGGGAACTGAATTTGAAGACTGGGGCAGCAAAACCTGGAAAAAGCTGAGTGGAGGAGCGCATGAACGCGTTCAGTTTAATAATGCATTAAGCGGAAATTCATCCTTAAAGCTTACAGCTCCTGTTACTATTTATCAACGATCATTTGTTGGAACAGTGGACAGTAACCTCGAGGTAGGTGAAAATTTAGAAACACGATTAGGAAAATACCTGCTGCACTTAATACAAGGTAAAACCTATAAAATAAGTTTTATGGCCAAAGCCGAAGGTGACAGTGCACAGTTGAAATTCAGAATGAAAGAGAACCAAAGTAGTGCTAACGGCACGACAATTATCAACCAAACCGGAGCGACCTATTATGAAAGCTCTACACAAACTATTGGTACTACAGTGCAAACTTACGAGTTAACCTATACACATAGTGGAGCAACTGCTTGGGATGTATGGGCCGAGTTTGAGCTTACATCAGGCACTGTTTTTTTAGATAAACTAGACTTGAGGCAGGTAGCACCGGGAGGTGTGCCAAAATAGGCCATTGCAGATCCGCTTTTAGACGAAGATCCTAACCTTTATCCTAATCCGGTCTAAACCCCTAACCCGACCGCGTTGACTTACTTGATACCATCCTTCAAACCCCTTTATATCCCTCCATTCTACACAGTTCTTTCTCATTTTTCTAAAATTTTTGACCTTTTTCTTATCTGATATTACAAAGGTAGAGAGGGTGTACGGATATATGGCAAATTACAGGTAAAGTGGATCATCTATGAAATCCAATACCTTCCGGCTGCTTACTTCCGATCCTGTAATAATCTTCAATGCAAGCAACATGATATATCATAATATTGGAGGATTTAGGGCTTCGCATGATTAATTTTCTCTTAAATGATATAAGATACCCCTCAGCTGTGTTTCAGATAATAGGAAGTGAATCTCAGGGTGCAAAATCCAGTCTCACTGACCACCCAAAACCGGACACATTGACCACCAGATAAATAAGGTATTATAATATTAAAGTATATAAATGAATCCATTGTATTTCAGATACTTAAAAATATATAAATACCTGAATCGGGTGGTCAACTTAGACCGGAGAGCCTGGTCATTTTACTCCGGAGAAGGGTGGTCAATTTAACCGGTTTTTCCATCTAATCACTATTTCAGAAATAGGTTAAAAGATCTTCAAATCTCCTACAAATCCTATGAATCCTATCCGTTCTTCTTATTAGATAGAGGTGGAGCAGATATTATTAAAAGTATTAAGGAATGGATGTAATAGCGTATGTAAAAAATAATAGCTGATTATAATATATTAATAATCAGCTATCTATAAAATTAAATTGTGATCCGGCTGGGGCTCGAACCCAGGACCCTCTCCTTAAAAGGGAGATGCTCTACCAGCTGAGCTACCGAATCAATACTTTTTTTGTATTTTTGTACCGCTTGCTTTCAAACGGAATGCAAATCTAGAATGTTATGGTTAGAATACAAAATTTGAATTTCAAAAATATCATATTAATTAAATTAATTATTCTAATAAGTTTTAGTAATGTCCTTGCCCAGGAAAAGGTAAAAGATATTGAACTTGCAGATTCCCTGTTCAACCAGCAGAAATACACCCAGTCTTTTGAGATCTATAACAGAATATTGAAGACGGATAATCTGACCTCCCCGGCTATGTTGCTAAAAATGGCATATATTAAGGAAGGGCTAGGTGATTATAGCAATGCACTTTATTACTTGAACTTGTATTACCTTCAAACACATAATAAAAGGGCACTCCGAAAAATGGAGGACCTGGCTAAGAAATACAACCTGGAGGGATATAAATATACCGATATAGAGTTTTTTATGAATATCTTTTACAGGTATTATTCTGCAATCGTATATAGCCTTTCCGGGCTTGTACTCATATTGATTGGATATATGGTTTATAAAAAACTACAGCTAAAAACCAATCCGGGTTTTTCACTATTTTCTCTTTTAATAGTAGTCGCCATTCTTTTTTATGTCGTGAATTTTGGCAAACGATACCAGAAGGGCATTATCATCAGTCCGGATACCTACCTTATGGATGGACCATCTTCCGGCGCAAAGCTAATTGCCATTGCCGATTTAGGACATAGGGTTCATGTGCTTGGCAAAGAGGATGTCTGGGTCAAGGTTGAATGGGAGGGAGGTACGGCATATATCAAGGAAAACAATATCCTGCAAATTATTGAAGATTAATTTTGCGATAAA
>CAYMFU010000082.1:0-24651 GCA_964389805.1 uncultured Roseivirgaceae bacterium
AATATTGACGATGAATCATTGATACCGGATCTTGACATATCGATCGCGGTGGAGATGACACTTACAAAATAATTGATCGCTGAAGAAAATGAATTGGATTGTTATATAAACAATCAGGCCAATTATTTATTTTTACGAACACAACACTTTCGATCAAAGAACATTGAGGAATGAGGAAGGGATTATTTTTACTTGGCCTACTGTTTAGCTGCATAACAATCGATTATAGTAAAGCGCAGGGAAAAAGTGATATAACAATCACACATGGTCCATATCTGCAAAATGTGACACAAACGGGAGCAACTGTAATATTCAATTCCAATAAGCTAATTGTTCCGGGCATAATGATAAGACCTGTAGGCGGTGAATTTAAATTAATTCAAAATAGCCACGAAGGCCTGGTGGATGTTGGAGATAATATTCACAAAGTTCGTCTGGATCACCTTCAGCCTGGCAAAGAATATGAATACCGTTTGTTTGCGTGTGAAATCATAGACTATCGCCCCTATAAATGTACTTTTGGCGATACATTAATTTCCGAAATCTATAAATTTAAAACGTTTACATCAGAGAGTGATCCAATCAACTTTACGGTATTTTGCGATATTCATGATCGTGCGGCCAAACTTGGACAATATCTGGATCATAATGAAATTGAAAAACAGGATTGCTATTTCCTAAATGGAGATATTATGGGGCATATTGAAGAGGAGCAGCAGTTATTCTCGAGCTTTCTGGATACATGTGTTAGCAGGTTTGCAACTGAGAAGCCTTTCTTTTATGTCAGGGGCAATCATGAAACTCGCGGTAAGTTCGCCCGGCAATTAATCAACTATCTGGATTTCGCCGAAAATACGTATTACTTTGCTCAAACTATTGGCCCGGTTCGTTTTGTAGTTCTTGATGGCGGAGAAGACAAACCAGACACGAGCAGGGAATATTCTGGTTTGGTGGATTTCGATTCATACAGATATAAGGAATTGGAATGGTTGAAAAGGGAAGTAGAAGGGAATGAATTCCAAAATGCTCCGTTTAAGGTTGTAATAATCCACATGCCAATCATAGAAAATGAGAAAAACTGGTATGGCATGTCATTTTTAGCTCAATATTTTGGTCCCGTTTTGAAGGAAGCGGGAATTGATTTAATGATCAGTGGACACACCCACCGGAATGCCTGGATAGATTCAGATAAATCAGGCTTTGGTTACCCTGTTCTGATAAGTTCAAACAATCATTTTGTTGAAGCAATGGCTGATGAAAAAGAAATATCGCTGGTTCTGAAAGACATTAATGGAAAGGTGGTAGAGGAATATAATTGTATAAATTGACACAGGGTATAATAAATAATAATTGAACGGACTTAATATTATAACTTGTTGAGGTGGGTGATTAAGCTTTTGATATGATGAAAAACAAGACTATCCTATATTTTACATTTCCCTTTCTATTTCTTATCCCATTGCATTTACAATCACAAGAAGTTGTAATCAATGAATTTTTAGCTTCGAATTCAACCATTAATACCGATCCGGATTTTAATGAATTCTCAGACTGGATCGAACTCTATAATCCACAGGACAAGAGTATTGATCTCAGCAGGTGGTTTCTCACTGACGATTTGGCTGATACTACAAAATGGCAGGTTCCCGATGGAATTTCCATCTTATCAGGCGATTATTTGATCTTCTGGGCTGATAACAGGAATGAAAACCTGGAAGCTATTCATTCCAATTTTAAATTGTCGAAAGATGGGGGAGTAATTTTTTTATACGATTCGAATAGAACAATTGTCGATTCCATTTCCTATAAGAACCAGTATGTAGATATATCCTTCGGCCGTCAACCCGATGGCGGCCCGGATTGGGTCTATTTTGAAACACCTTCTCCGGGATCAAGCAATTTATCGGATCCCTACCTGAAAACTACAAATCCACAATTCTCGTTGTCACCAGGATTCTATACGGAAAATCAAACTCTGGTACTTTCAAACAATGATCCACTTGCAACTATACGATACACGACGAATGGTGATGAACCTACTGAATCTTCCCCGGTTTATACTGCTCCATTACAAATACAATCTCGATCGGGCGAGGCAAATGTATTGTCAATGATCAGAACCAACAGGGATCCCTACCTTTGGTTACCGGATTGGGTGCCACCGGAGGGAGAAGTATTTAAAGCTACCATAATTAGGGCAAGATCATTCAGGGATAGCTATCACCCAAGTGATATTGTAACCGGTTCTTATTTTGTGGATCCTGAAATAACTCAGAGATATGCTACTTTACCCGTCATATCTCTAAACACTGATTATGAAAACCTCTTTGATAATAATTCCGGGATTTATGTTCCTGGAGTTTATCATCAGCCTGGGAATAGTGGAAGTGGCAACTACTTTCAGGATTGGGAAAAACCAGCACATATCGAATTATTTGAACCAGGCGGGAATTTAGCATTCAAACAGGATGTTGGCATATCCATACAAGGGGGGACATCGCCGGCAAGTCCTCAAAAAGGATTACATGTCATTGCCCGAAGTGAATACGGGAAAAATAGAATTTCCTACCCAATTTTTAAAAACGATCCCTCAAAGGCAAAAGATCTGACTGAATACAAGAGGTTTATTATCCGGGCGTGGGGAAGTCTGATCACAGGAAGCTTGTTTAATGATGCGTATGCACACAGGCTTATGGCGAAAAGCGATTTAGATATTATGGCCTATCAACCTGCAATCGTTTTTATTAATGGAGAATACTGGGGAATACATGAACTTAGGGAGGCCAGTAAAAATTCATGGTATTATCAATATCATTACAACATCGATCGCGACGATCCCGGATATGATATATTAATTCACACTAAGCGCAACGGAAATCCTTATCCGGAGGTGGATGAAGGCGATGATCAACACTGGAATAATATAATTGACTTTATCAACAGGGAGAACATGAATCTGCATGAGAATTATGATCATCTGAAAACGCTGATTGATATCGACAATTTTATAACCTATATGGGGCACTGTATATATGTTGGCAAGTGGGACTGGCCCAATAATAATGATGCCAGCTGGCGGCCGCGGACTAATGATGGCAAATGGAAATGGATACAATACGATATGGAGACAAGTTTTGGGGTTGCCACAAATCTAGGACCTCAATATTCAGAGCTGGGGCCACAGATCAATATGCTTGAAGCTGCTATAAGAGGTATTGATATACCCGGATTTGAAAGATATGGCCCGCATCCAATATTTAAGAAAATATATACAAACGAGGAATTTAAAAGATCATTTTTGGACTGGTTTGATGCCCGCTTCATCAATGAATTCCATCCGGATACCATGAATTTGAAATTGGATTATATGGCCGCAGAAATAAGACCGTATATGGAGGAATACAAGCACCGATGGCCTTTCATTAATGATGCAAATGTTGACTGGGAAAACTCAATTGAACAAATCAAAGAATATAACAGGTTGCGTCCTGATTATATGAAAAGCCATTTGCTTGAATATGAACAAGTAACTTCTATCGATGAGATTAACCTGCAACAAGAATATAAGCTATTCCCTAATTATCCTAATCCTTTTAACCTCACAACCCGTATTGACTACCGAATTCCTGCAGGAGATAGAATAGTTCTTGAAGTATTCAATTCACAAGGTCAGAAAATCGAATCATTTAGTAAAACTCATGCAGAAGGCGGACGGTTCTTTATGGATCTGAATATGAAAAATCAAAAGCCTGGAATCTATTTTTATACATTGAAAACAGATAACATTTATATTGCACGAAAAATGTCCTTGATTAGATAGTATAAGCCTCCAGTATACCCACATTATCTGGGCTTTGATATTAATTCTACTTTTCTTATATTATAGATATCATTTTTTGTCAAATCCGCTAAAATAATCAACAATGAAATGGTTAAATAAGATTTTCAACACGCTATGGTTCAATTTATTTATGGCTATATTGTCAACAATAGCCTTAATTAAACATCTGTACAATAATTATACATCTGGTGATTACTATCAGAATGGGATTTTTATTATCGTATGGGCTGTTCTGGTCTTCTATTTTTTCAGAGCTTCTCTGAAGCGGATAAAGACTGACTAATCATATTATCCACAACAGAAACAAACCCAAAATCAACATTTATTTTTAATTAAACTTTACAATGTGATATTGGAGCCTGTTCGGATAATAATGTTTCCGATTGAATATATTTGATCCATTGACTATCGGGCAAAAAAGCACTTCATATCACCCTGCCTGGCATCCAGTGGTCAGTTTATCCACATCATAGTGTATTAAAATGCAGGACCAGCGAACATGAAATGATCAATTAAGCCAATTTTTAATAATTATCTTCTATTTTTGTACGATTTACTAATAACTAATAAAGGAATTTAAGATGAGTTTGAAGCGCATATATTGGCCAATATTTATATTTATAACCTTGTACCATATTCTGGTATTGGCTGGAGCACCCTTTTATTTTTATTATACGCCACCATCGTGGTCCATGGTATTGGTTACGATTATATTATTTATTCTAACTGGAATCAGTATTACAGCAGGATATCACCGGCTATACTCTCACCGGGCCTATAAAACGAATAAATTTGTTGAAGTTCCCCTGATATTCCTTGGGACCATGGCGGGTCAGGGAAGTATTCTGAGATGGACCAATGACCACCGTTTACACCATAAACACGTTGACACAAATCAGGATCCCTATTCCATTAAGAAAGGATTCTGGCATGCACATATTCTCTGGCTGTTTGAAAAACCGGATCCCATCATTCCCGGGCTGGTGGCTGATCTTACAAAAAACAAACTGCTCGTTTTTCAGGACAGGTATTATGGCACTTTGTTCTTCCTGACCAACACACTGGTTTCCATAGCTCTAGGATGGTGGATAAATGACTTTGTTGGCGCTTTCTTCCTGGCATGGTGGGTACGTCTGTTCGCTGTACATCATTGCACCTGGTTTATTAATTCCCTTGCGCATACCTGGGGATCCAAAAGCTATTATAAGGAGCTGTCAGCCGTGGATAATTACCTGATCTCACTATTGACTTTTGGTGAAGGATACCATAATTATCATCATTATTTTGCTTCCGATTACAGAAATGGCATTAGATGGTACCATTTTGATCCCACCAAATGGCTAATCTGGATCCTTAGTAAAACAGGACAAGCGAATAACCTTAAAAGATTCGATGATTACCGGATCAAGAAACAGATCCTTAAAAATGATAAAATACTTTTGACCGACCGGTTGGTCCAATTAACTTACATCAAAAAAGAGGAGTTGGAACATACAATCAGGGAAACTTTTGATTCAATTTCCCAAAAAATGACTGATATAAAGCGCCTTAAAGAAAGATACCTTGAGTTTAAAGATAAGGATATCTCAGGCAAGGTGATCGACGATCTTAAATTCGAGATCAATAAAATGCAAATGAAGCTTTCGGAAGATATTAAAGCCTGGCAGCAACTTTTCAATGGCATTATGAAACTGCAACCCATCAGAGTTTAAGTTCTGAGCGAGGTGTTCAATTAGCAGGAGGGTCCATATTTTTTTTCTTCTTTTTTGGTTTTGGTTCGGGAAGTTCCGCAACGGTTATTTTTACCAGTTGGCTTATCCAGTCACGGTCCTCCACTTTATCTTCAATAAGGAAACTCGGTTTTGCGCCTGGATAAGGTGGGGCTTCTACGACATTGCCAATAAATACCCTTCCTGCCTCAGTTGGCTTGACAAACAGTTTATTATCACAAATAAGTCCAAAAATTTTTTCATTTGAGTACACTCCATATTCTCCAAACATCTTTTTAGCAGTAATTTGACCAGCATTTTTAATTTGGCCTACAACAAAGTCAACATAATCCTGATTAGATGCCATAATAAGTTCTATTTGATTAAAGTATTGAAATATAAAACAATTCTTCCACATTTATCTTATCTGGCTAAGGTCAAATATCGATGCTTGTTTAAAATTGGCATGGAATTTCACGGTGTCAAATACTGATCCTTTTTCACATGTTTGTTTCATTATTAAATAATAACTATTTCAGGATTAACTTTCAGGTTGGCAAAAATGCCAGGTCTCAATATATTAAACAGACCTCGCACTCTTTTAAAAGTGCTATGACAACAATTAAGAATTTATTCTGAAGTTCTAGGAGAAATCCTCCATTTTTCAATACAACAAATTACGTACGTGTAATTTTCTTCATCCAGCGCCAGTGGGTAATGAATAGGATAATACAAACCACCATAAGGATCCCACCGATCATCACATTCCGCATTGAACTATGCTGCGATGACTGGATCTTATCATTTTTGGCAGCTTCATACATACCTTCTAGTGTTTCATCATCCGGTACATATGATGCCTGACCACCGCTTTCTGAAGCTGGCATTGATCGTAAAATATCCATTTTATAGTTCTCAAATGAGGCCAGGCTGGGCGCTTCTGGCGGGGTCCAGCCGGCGTGCAAAGGATCCCCCAGATCGAGGATAGCATTGACCAATGTACTTACCGATATTAAAAATGTAATGACAGCTGTAAGGCATACTGCATAGCCATAAATTTGAGCACCTACTTTTTGTGATTTTTCCATTTTATTTGTTTTGGTTAGTAAAAATATATTTTAAGAGAATAGATCTTTTCATCTAAAGGCTGTCCCATATTACATCAACACATGGTGCCTTGAATTAGTTCCTTAGGATCTATGGTGCTGAGATGAATCCATTTTTTGGGAACCGGAATTCCTGATCTTATGTTATAATGATACATAGATACTTTTTTAACATAAACCCACTATTATGAAAACACTCATTAAATTTCCATTTGTTTTAATTTGTATTATCTTCTTTACCTGTACAGAGGAATCTTTTTTAGAACATCCGCAACCCATATCATTTGATTCTAATATCGAAGATGAGAATGCCCGTAAAGCCCCCGTATTTGATGATTTAGTATTTCAAGAATCAGGTTTTTCAAGTTTTGTTTTTTATAATAATATAACGGGCCCGGATGGCATTCATTTACTCAATAATAATAAACTGCTGGTTACCAAAGAATATGGAGGGGATGTTGGTATTTACCTCGCAAAACGAGGTGCTGAGTATGATCTAAAGGATGCCTTCTCCACGTTGAATCTTCCTTTTGATAGTCCTGATGACATGCTCGCTGACGAGGCGGGTTATGTATACGTAGCTGATGGTCAGGCTAGAATCGTTTTTAGGCTTAATAGCAATGGAGGCAGTCCGATGCCTTTCGTTACACAGGCCACCACAGGATCAGTTGCTTTCAATCCTTTCGGTCTCACTATAGCTCCTCCGGGATTTGATGGCCCGAACGTTGACCCCGGAGATCTCATAGTCTGTGATAATGGATTTTATTTACCGCCGGAAGATCCACCTGTTGTTCAAGAATTGCAGGCACTATGGGCTGTAAACAGATATACCGGTACAGCCAAAGCCATTGTTCAGGGTGATAATTTAGAAGGGGGCCCGATTAGAGCAGGTTTTAATTCTGAAGGGACATTGTTTGTAACGCTGAACTTAGGCCCGGGAGAACCGAATAAAATGGTCTCAATAGATGCAAATGGAGATATAACTTCAATCAAGGATATCGTTGATGCTCCATTCTTCGCGATCCATCCGCTGACAGATGATATTTATTACAAAATATTTGATTTAACGGATGAACCAGAAACCGGAGATGGCATTGGCCACATATACCGTATGTCAAAAGATGGCACAGGATCAACTTTGTTCGCATCAAACGTAGGAACAAGAAGAGCCGGAACTCAGGATATGATCTTTAACAGACAGGGTAGTACCCTCTTCGTCAGTCACAGAAATGAAAAAATGGTTGTTACAATTTATAGCAATAAACATAACTGGTAAACTTTTTATCCGACAATTGCTTTTATGAGATAGTATTCAAAAACCATTAACCGCTTGCGACTGAAATAGTTTATCAAGCAGTAAATCACATCTCATTGGCTGAATTCCAATTCCGGAGAAACTGTAAAAATATCAGGAACAAGACAAACAATAGCACCAGAAACCCAGGCATAGGAGTATTTAAGCACAGCTTATAAATTTTTCGAACTTTTAAGATTTTTTCCTTATATTGTGAAGTTATACCTGATCCTAATCGTAATGGCGAAAGTGATTGGGTCAATTAAACTAAAATGAATCAATTAATGCTCATTGCATAATTTAAGATCCTACATGAAAAATCTTAAGCGACGAAGTTTTTTGAAGAAAACTGGAACCATACTGGCAGCCTCAGGAATGACCCAGAACCTACATGCATTCAATATTATTGGACGGGCTACAAAAGATATGAGTGTTATAGGTCATGGAAACTATAAATACCGGGTAAACAAAGAATGGGGAAATCTGGATCCAGGCAAAACCCCTGTATTCAACTGTCATGAGATGGAAATGGACTCCAGGGGACGTTTAGTAATGATCACTGATGAAATCAGAAACAACATCCTCATTTACGACAAATCCGGGAAACTCCTTGACAGCTGGGGCACATGGCTTCCGGGCGGACATGGATTAACTATAAGTAATGAAGGAGGGGAAGATTTTCTATTTGTCACGGATTGCGGTTATTTCGTGGGCAGGGACGGTAAGGGAAAAAGCCAGGCTGGACGGGTATGGAAACTGACAATGGATGGCAGGTTGGTTTTCAATATTGGTCATCCCTCGACCATAGGTGTATATAAACCGGAAGATCCCTTCAGACCCACTGAAATAGCGGTAGCTCCTAATGGAGACTTTTATGTAGCCGATGGCTATGGCCTGGATTATATTCTACAATACAATTCCAAAGGTGAATTCATCAGGAAGTTTGGAGGTCAGAATAATGAAAATGAGGAAGAAAATCTGGTTAATGCGCATGGCGTAGCCGTAGATCTGAGAGATCCTCAGAATCCGACGCTGGTCTGCACTTCCCGAACTGAGAATTGCTTTAAATTTTTTACACTTGATGGGAAATATATAAAAACACTTGAATTACCTGGTCTCTATGTCTGCCGGCCTGTACTGGATGATCAGAATATTTATGCCGGTGTCTGCTGGTCAAAGACAAGGAAAGACAACAAAGGATGGGTACAGGATACAGGCTTTGTTACTGTCATTGAAAATGACAGGGTTGTCAGTAATCCAGGGGGTACTGAGCCGGTTTATCAGGATGGAAAATTAGGACAAATGTACCAGGATTCAAAGATCTTCAACCACGGTCATGATGTATGTGTGGATGATGACAAAAACCTGTATGTATGCCAATGGAATGCTAATAAAACTTATCCCATAAAGCTGGAACGGATCTGACCAGTTTCAGGAATGAAAGAAGTGATCATAAGAAATCACTAAGGAGGCTTTGTTTATATAATTAGACTGGTTTTCTCCGATCCGTAATTCTTGTAATTTATCCCGCATTTTCACTATCTTCGAGTTTATGCCAAATCAGAAACGCCATCTTGCTGCAATAATGTTCACCGACATCGTCGGATATACATCCCTGATGGGAGATAATGAAGCCCGGGCAATGGAACTGGTAAGAAAAAATAAAACCATTCAGAAAACGCTTGTTGAAAAGCACACCGGCAGCTGGCTTAAAGAAATGGGTGATGGAACGATGTCCAGTTTCCCTACCGCATCTGATGCCATCTATTGTGCACTTGAAATTCAAAATCAACTTAATGAGGAAAATGATCTGTCAGTCCGAATTGGTATTCACCTGGGGGAGATTTTAAGCGAAGAAGGGGATATATATGGTGACGGTGTCAATATTGCATCACGACTACAGACCATCACTGATCCTGGCGGGATCTATATTTCAGATCCTGTTCAAAAGTCCGTAAAATCACGATCGGATATTCATACGATATATTTAGGGGAATTGCATCTGAAAAATGTAGATTATGGGGTCAAAACCTATGCCCTTCGAGGTGAGGGACTCCCCAGGCCAGCAAAAACCTGGGATAAAAAACTGACAGGTAGGATATGGGCTGAAATCAGAGAGAGAAAAGTTCACAGGGTGACTTTTGCGTACCTGGCACTTTCTGCAATTGTAATTAGTCTTGTACCTTTAATCCCGATCCTAGATTCATTTAAAATTTTTATTTACCTGATTCTTGGCATAGGCTTTCCTCTGGCGGTATACCTTGCCTGGAATTTTGAAAGAAGCCCTATGGGATTCGTGCGCATATCATCCAAGCAAGCATGGGAAAATCCCTACTCAGGGAGCCAAAAAAAACCTATGACGGGTAACGTTGTAATTGTTGGCCTTCTAATTATCATTCTAGTGATCAATACAATTCAATACGCCCCCGAAAAACAAGGTATAAAATCCTTAAATAATGAAAGACTGCTCGCTGTTGCTGTAATGCCCTTTCGGAATGACAGTAACGACCCGGCGAATATCTATTTCTGTAACAGTATTATGGAAGATGTCATTAATCAATTGTCTCAAATTGAGGGAATGCGGGTTCCTTCATTAACCTCAATGTTATACTACCGAGACAATCCAAAACCTTATACTGAAATAGTGAACGAACTGGGGGTAAGTCATTTACTTGAGGGAAGTGTCAGAAAGCTTAAAAACAGAGCTCTGATGACTGTGACTTTGATCGACGCCAATCAGAACGATCAGGTATGGTCGAACCGTTATGAAATGGACCTTTCTGTCGAGGGCGTCTGGGAGATACAATTTGAAGTAGCTCAACAAATTATCAGTTCGTTACAATTAGCCTTGACAAACGACAGGGCCGATCCTCCTGCTGAGACTCTACCAACTACAAGCTATGAAGCCTATGATAATTACCTGATGGCTAAGGACCTTAGCAGGTCCTGGGGTATTGAAAAAAACAGAAGATCTATCGATTTATTGCATAATGCCCTTTCGCTGGATCCTTCATTCTACCTTGCGACCGCTGAACTGTCACAGAGTTACGCCATCCGTGCTGAACTTACAGGAGGGCCATGGGTTGATTCTGCGGAATTTTACGCACAGAGAGCTTTTCAGATGAACCCTGGGCACCCTGAATCTTTGAATGCAATGGCTTACTACAAAACTCTGCTTGGTGACCCTGCTGAAGGGCTACAGTTATACAGGAAGTCACGAGATTCAGGAAAGCAGGGAACAAACAATTTTCTGGGTTGGTGCGAGTGGCTGCTCGGTAATCATGAAGCTGCATTACAATGGGCTTCCCAAAATCTGAAAAATGATCCGAATAATCCGATTTACTATATAGATATCAGCAATGCACTTGCATCTCTGGGGTTGTTTGAAGAAGCAACACGCAGTGATAATAAAGCCCTTACCCTGAATCCTGAATTTACGTTTGCTTATGAAAATAAGATCAGGTATAAGATTTTTCTGGGTGACTATCAAACAGCTATGGCCAATGTGGACATAGCCCGGGCGGCATATTCAAAGTCGGATTGGGGACTAAAAAGATGGACGGCCCTCATCCAGATCAAACTAGGCAATATTGACCTGGCTCAGGATCAATTGGAAGGCTATTTAGAAGAGAAGGTGGAACAAAATATGCCAGTAGGTCACCAAATCGACATTTTTACAGGAATGGCTTTAGAGGCATATGTAATTAACTATAAAGGAGATTCTTTGCAGGCTGAAAATATTTTTCGCCAAATATTGAAGAAAATCGAAGAGACCATGAATCCTAAGTATCCTCCGAGATCCAATATTCTTGCAGGATGCTATGCCAGTATTGGGATGCATGAAGAAGCTTTATCAGAACTAAGAAACGGTGCTGGTACAGGCCCATTCAGTTACTACTATCTTAGTGTTCTTCCTCTTTTAGATCCTATCAGGCACCTTCCTGAATACAAGGAGATCTTGAACAATTTAAAAACAAAATCAGATCGGATGAGGGAAAATGTAATAGCAAAGGGCTATTTTGATGAGTTGACAAAGTAAAGATAGACAAGGCAGATCGTAAAATACTGGAATAATTTTATGATTTAACTTCTCTCCCAGTCATTATAATTTCGTCTAACATGAAGACAATCAATCCCGATGCTTTTAGCGGCCCGATTTGGAAATTTTAAAATTAAGCCAACATTGTGTAGATTTAATATTCACCAAAACTTTATCACCATGAAAAGAATAGTATTTACCGCCAAAGTAAAAGATGCTGTAAAATGGGAAGAAGGATACAGGGAGCATGCTCCCATGCTGAGAGAAAAGCTGGGTGTCACAAAGCCAATTCATTTTGCAACCA
Source organism: uncultured Roseivirgaceae bacterium (assembly GCA_964389805.1). Classification (GTDB taxonomy): domain Bacteria; phylum Bacteroidota; class Bacteroidia; order Cytophagales; family Cyclobacteriaceae; genus JAGTVG01. The sequence continues at coordinate 12,294 of CAYMFU010000082.1, forward strand.
ATGCGGAAACAAATGAGATTTGCATTCAGGGAGAACCGGATAACCTGGAAAAATATCTTGAACTAATACAGACACCTGAATTAGCAGAGGCTATGGAAAAAAATGGAGTTCTTCGGGATACGGTTAGACTGTATATCCTGGATAAGCAAATTAGTTCATAATCGGATAAGTTTCCCAGGCGGAACCATACAGCATTAATTCATCCCACATATCATCTACATGAGTGATGAGGGATAATTTTACTTAGTAAATATTATCCATACCATTCACGTGGGCGGAGTGATATGTCGTTCAGGACATCGATGGTAATATTTACATCTTTAACGATCTGGAAATCAAACATACCCACACAAATAAAATCGGCACCATTCTGGAAAGCCCAACGGAATCCATCTTCAGGAGGGATTGCCCCTGCAGCAAGTATTTTAAATCCCATTACCGGAACTTTCGCACGATTGACAAACTCTACCGTTCGATCCGGGAAGAGGCAGAAAATATTATCATGGAATCTGTTGTGGTCAATATGTTTTTTCCCATCGACTTCGAAAGGGACTCTCTTTTCAATAGGATGCGCAGACCAGTACTGGTCGTGGTGCATCGTTTTCATATAATAATCCGGTATGATCCCCTCTTCTTCACATGCAATCAGTGCATCAACTGTGTGTGAGGCCAGGCCTGCTACACATCCCTGACTACGTATATGGTCAAGCATCTTTTCGACAACATCTATTCTACCGTCCCGTACCAGCCAGTCACACCAATTGCCCTGAACCTGGATAATTTCGCAACCATGATCTATGGCCTTGTCTATATTTACATAATAATCATCATTTTCCATATCGGGGTGAACTTGTGAAATTACCTTTATCTTCCCACCTGTAACTTTCTTATATTTCTCAATAACGGGATTGGTAACAAAACCTATATTGATGGTATTCACCCCTGCCTGTTCAGCAAGCATTAATGTTTCAAATATCTTTTTCTCTGTATTATAGGCTCTGAATAATGAAGGAACATAGAGGAGATCCCTGGAATGAGCCCAGCCCCCGAGAAGATTTCCCCCCAAAACCAGTTTGCTGATTTCATGATCACCAATTTTCCCTTTAGGCAATTCTCCTTTTAACTCACTCAGATCCATAGCTCCTACCTGAATGGTTGCTCCAGACAATGCATCCGGTCCATATTTCTGACTTTCCCTGAATGCACCCCAACCAACGAGACCCAGGGCCGGTACCGTAGCCATATTTTTCAACATTTCACGTCTTGAATTAGGCAAATCTCCAGCATCAACAACTGCTTCAGCGGATGAATTAGGCATATCTCCAGAATCAGCATCTCCTTCACCGGATGATTGTTTCTTGAACATTGAAAAAGAAATTGCATAGAGGCCATATCCTTTTTCCTTAGTAAATATCAGAACCATTAAAGCCAATGCCTCAATAAAGATCCTGTTCACGATGTAGAGGTTTCCTTCTGCGCCACTAAAAATAGAATAACCAAATGGTGGATATGCGAAATAATAGAGTGTTAACAACAGTGTGCCTGCAATTGCAGCATATCGTATTAATATCCCCAGGAATAATGCCAAGCCTATAAATATCAGTCCATAAATATTCAAAATATCAACAGTCTTCATCAAGGCAGGTGAAGATGCCAATCCCTCATAAAAACCAGACATAAACCCGGTTGAATTTATCAAATAGTTATACGCACTCCACTCAGGGGTATAAAGTTTTGTTATTCCTTCATACAGGAAATGCCATCCTATACTTACTCGAAGGACAGTAACAAAGATCCTCTTCCAATTCATGATATCTTAGTTTAATAACGGTTAAAAAATCAAAAAATAACACACATAATTATCTCAAAATGTGCTCGGAAATTCAAAAATCAGACAGCTACTCAAATATAGCATAAATCCATCAAAAATTAAATATTAGTGTTGACATGCAGTACCTTATCCGGAAATGGGTATTATTTATTGTGGGAAACGGTGCCAAAGTATTAAAAATCATTTCTGAGTAATTCACATTCCGGGAATCAAGAAAAAAAGGAATTGACTTAGGCTCCAGCTAGTAAAAAAGTTGATACGGATTTCTTCCAGACCGGGATTTTGCTCCATATTCATAGAGCTTGGGATGGTTATTTGACAAGTTTGTAAGCTCTCACCCGATTGTCAAAGAAGGTAGGAACAAACAACAGGTTATCCTCTGAAGAATAATCAAAATCAGCGGTATTTACTCCATCGGATTCCGTATCAAGCAATTTGGTCACATTACCTTCAGGAGATACATGAAAAATAGCACCTGCCCAACGGGAAGTCAGATACGCCCCATCACCTATAAAGACTATACCGTCACCACCTTCCAGATTCTTTGCTAATATCTTAACTTCTTTCGTGTTCCAATCAATTTCTTTAAGCAAACCACTCCCGCTGGTGAGCAATAACAGCCGTTCTTTTTCCCAAAACAACCCATTAAATGATTCATCTGCACCGACAAGAAATTCAGAGATAACATCATCTTTCAAGGCATATATGGTATTTGAGGCTGATCCGGTTATATATACCACCCCGTCATCTCCAACTGTTATATCATTTAAGTTAGGTTTTCCCTCAATACTATATCTGTTGGTTATCTCACCAGTCTCTACATCGACTTGTACGATCTCATCAGTATCAGCAACATAAAGCCAACCTCCACTAATCCCCATTCCGGTGGGACTACTCAGGCCTTCAACCCATTTCAGTTCAAAAATATTCCCGGACAGATCCATTTTAGAAATAAATCCATTCCCATCCTTTTCCCATGGATTTAAATTCACATTGGATATATAAATTACTTTTCTATCCTTATCAAAAAATACTGATTCGGGTGTTCTTAATAAAGTATCTGAAGCCCAAACCAATTCAAGCCTGTATGCAAGTGATTGATCTGTCAATTCATCCTTCTCAATATTTTGTTCATTTTTAGTATTTTTTCCGGAATTGCATGACAAAATAGCGAATAGCATCAAGGCAAATAATAGATATTTCATAGTCTTTGTAGTATTAGTTATTAAACATTGGTAGGAAATACATCACTTTGATCAGTGAAAGCACCATGAATTAATTTCAATAATATGAAAACAAATCCCTTTATCCTAATTATATTTCTTTTGGCGGATTATTTATTCAACGGGTTCCAGGATAAAAGCGATATCCTGGCCGATATACTGGGCATGCCCTCCAGTAACTACTAAAACAGGAATATCAAATGCCAGGGAATTTCCTTTCGATTCTATAGGTTGTACCATGACCGACCTGTCTTCATTTCTAAGGAACCGACCACGCCAGGTATGATATAATTTGAGATTATATTTACCTTTTTCAACATTTTCCAAAGTAATCTTCTTCCCGGCCATATCGGTATCCGCATTCACTGCCCAGCCAAATATCAGCTGATCACTTCCTACAGCATAAGCGTCGCCCTCAGAACTTTTCGCCTCTACGATCCCTAGATTAGTCAGCTTGTTAAATGGGATCTGATCCGTAAAATGCCTCAGGCTCAGCATTTGATTAGTAACTACATTATCGTTCAGGCTGTTAGAATAGGCCCACCAGAAAGGAGACATGGAAACTCCTGAAGCCAAGCTGACCCAAATGGCATTATGGTACTGTGCCTGGTAACCCGGCATCTGCATTTCATAGAAAGTGTGGTCCCAACCTGTTTCAGGGATCAGACATGGCTTTTCAAATCCATTCCATAATTTATTGACCTGTCCGTGGTAATTTCTATAACTATAAGTCAATGAATGCGTCTTATCTCCATCGATCTTGCCTGTCTTATTTATCGGAAATCCTTGTGCTTCATAAATTTCCCTTCCCGGTAAATCGGTGGCTTCATAGGCGTCCTGCCACCATTCTTTAATACCACCGCTTCGTGTTCCTGTTGTGGGATGGTTCCAGGGATCATTGGCTTTGAAATAATCATGCACTTTCTTTACCCAGACTCCAGCCTGAGTACTATCACCTGTAACCCATCCATCCGTGCCATTCACCTCATCCACTATGAACCAGATGGCAAGCGACCGACTGTATCCCCAGCGGGCGATCATATAGCGATATAATTTCTCCTGGTATTTCCAAGCTTCCTCATTCCTGTAAAAATCCTTGCATTCCGTTATCGTCTGATAAGGATTGGCAAACCACCGGACGTTTCCTCCTCCCCAAACAGTTTCAGACATATAAGAATGAAACCAGAAATTTAAGGCAAGTTGCATATCCCGTTCCTCGAGGATATTTAAAAGATGATCAACCCGGGCACATACATGCTGATCATAACGCCCCATACCGCTTGCCCAGGTTTCCAAAGGGGTCATCACATAACTGATGTAATTGGCACCTACTGCCAACATCTCATCCATTACTTCCGCATTTTCCTGGTTGTTCACCCACATACCAACACCGTAGAATGGGGTTCCGTCGGCATGTTCCAGGTACCTTTTATTGGATGCAACCTGAATTCGGCCATGATATTCGGATTCCACCACATCAAAGCTTCGTTTTTCGCTGGTCACTTCTCCATTTCTGTCCTTTACTTTAATGACATATGTCCAATCGCCTAATTCATCAGCTGAAAACCGGATCAGCCAGGCATATCTTGATAACCAGGAACTACCTGAAATAGTTGAATAAAAGGCCGGGATGGTCCATTCTTTGCCTGATGGAGCAGTAAATGTGGCCATAATATCGATATCCTCGGGATCGAAAGGATTTTCAAATTCTGTTTCCAGCCAGAATGTGGCCTCGAATTTATCGTAAAGTCCTACCTTGTCCGTGTTTTGACGGATCCATTTGAATGCAGGGGGGCCAGCATAAACACTTGAAAACAGAAATACTAAAAGTAAAGAAATGGGAATGGTAAAAGCTTTTTTCATGATCATTTATATTTAAAAAATTCAAAACATCTAAAAAGTAGCTAAAGGCGCGTGGCCATAAAAGCTTATTAAATTTAAGATATTCCACCAATAAATTGTAATGGAATCATTAATAAATAGAAAAAGATCAAAAATTAAATACCCTGACAATCCCCAGGTTTAGGGATTTTGCTCTGTTCCTTTTAAGAAAAACTTTTGAAGGGTAATCTCAATCTAAAAGTCTCAGTTAACTTGGATTTTCCAGATCATTGGTTTTGGCCAGGGATACCAATCCTCCCATGGCCCCAAGATTCATGGAATCCAATGCTGAACTGGGAACAATAACCATGGAGCCCTTTTCTTTTAATCCTTCAAAAAGCATGTTCATCCCCCTCAACTGAAGCGCCACCGGGTTATCGCTATAGTGTTCACTGGCTTTGGCAAATTTCTCAGCGATTTCCGTTTCTGCTGTTCCTAATATTACCCTTGCCCTTCTTTCTCTCTCAGCCTGGGCCTGTTTACTCATAGCGTCGGCTAATGCCTGTGGAATTACAATATCTTTTATGCCTACCGTCTGACAGGTGATCCCCCATGGATTGGTGTTGGTATCCAGGACTTTCTGCAGATCATCAGCAATTTTATCTCGTTCCTGCAACAGGTCGGCCAGCTCATGCTTACCAATAATATCCCGTAAACCAGTTTGCGCAATATATGCTATAGCTTTTACGTATTCCTGAACTTCCAGAGCAGCCTTTTCAACATCCCATACTGTCCAGTATACAACCGCGTCAACATTGACAGGTACCGTGTCCTTTGTAAGCGTTTGCTCAGCTATGAAGTCGGTTACCCTGATCCGCTGATCGATATAATCATCAATCCTGTCAATTATGGGAATAATTAAAAATAATCCCGGCCCTTTCAATCCTTTATATTTTCCCAATCTTAATATGACAGCTTTTTCCCACTGGTCGGCGATACGAATAGAACTTGCTGTAAAGATTGAAAATATTAGCAAACCAGCCAGTTGAATTTCGTTAACTGCTTCGAAATAATATAATCCGATTGACACAGCGAACAATATTAACAAAAAAGTAGTTGAGATCGGATTTAAAAAATGTTTTCTGCTTTTTTTCGTCTCCATGATATTATTGTTTTTGAAGTTGATTTATCACATCATTAACAGTGAATCCGTAACTGAAAGCTATCGTACAGAATTCGTAGCATATTTCCTGTAATTTCTTATCCTTTTCTTTATCCGGGATCTCAATTTCTATCTCACTGATAAATGTCCCTGTCCCCTGCATTGTCTCCAGAATATTTTGTATTTCCAATTCCTTATAAGCCTTGGCAACGGTATTAAGATTTACTTTCAAGTCCACTGCCAGTGCCCTTACTGTAGGCAATTGCTCACCTACTTTCAATTTTCCTGAGGCAATCCCAAATTTTATCTGGTCAATGATCTGCCTGTAAAAAGGTGTGCCAACTCTGGGATCTAAATTGAAGTCTACCATTGTAATATTAATATATTGTTATATATATATAGTACAAATATACAATCTTATCTGACGTAAGCAAATTTTTAACCTGAAATTTCAAGCGTTATCAGAAATAATAGATAAGATTTCAATTTATAGCCCATAATCCATTAACTTCAATAATATTTTTAAACTATACCCGTCATGAAAACTCTCAAATTCATTTTTCTTTCTTTTTTAATGGTCTTCCTATTCAATTCATGTGAAAAAGATCCATATGCTACCGGTCCCGATATTTATGTTGAGGACACAGGTTTTAAAGTAGTCGGATACCTTGCGGCAGGTGGTTTTAAACAAATTAATAACCTCGAACTTGACAAGTTAACCTATTTAAACCTTGCCTTTGGCAATCCGGATAAGGACGGCAACCTGGTTTTCAGCAGAAATGCAGATATCAAGCCCGTTGTAAAGAAGGGTCATGAAGCCGGGCTTAAAGTATTCGTCTCTCTGGCGGGAGGTGGCAGACCAGATACCACGATCTGGAAGTCTGTGCTTAGTCCTGAAAAAAGATCTGTTTTCATAAAAGGAATACTTGACTACGTGGCAGAAAATCAATTGGATGGCGTGGATGTAGATATAGAAGGGAATCTTTTACCATATATTGGTGACTTATATACTCCTTTCGTGCTTGAACTCAGGGATGCATTGCATGCTCAGGGAAAAGGGATTACGACAGCGCTGGGTGCCACAAGGGTACACGAAGCAGTCAGCCAGGAATCTTTATTTGCTTATGATTTTATCAATGTAATGGTCTATGATAAAACAGGAATATGGAGACCTAATGCCATTGGCCCACATTCTCCTTATTCCTATGCTGTGGATGCAGTTAAATACTGGAATGAGGTAAGAAAGATACCTATGGACAAGATTATACTTGGGCTTCCCTTTTATGGATTTGACTTTACACCACCAGCAAGATATATCAACTACAAAGAAATTATCAAAGACGATGCAGAATTGGCCTACCACGATTCCACAGGCATGAGGTATTATAATGGAATCCCTATGATCGTCAGAAAGACCCAGATGGCGAAAGAAAAACTGGGGGGAGTAATGATCTGGGAGATCTCTTGTGATACCTTGCATAGTGACTTGTCATTAATGCGTGCTATGGATCAGACTATAAAGGCAGGGATTTGTGACGTTAAAACCTTCTACAAAGATGATGATGGCGATGGATTGGGAGATCCATCACAACCAATCCAGGCCTGTGAAGCCCCGGAAGGATATGTTGATAACCGTAATGGTACGAATTCCGGGATTTAAGCTAAAATATATTAATAGCAGCTGTCTGTAATTCTGCTGGAGATGCCCATAACATTAGATTAATTACTTACGATCTACGCCAGATTATTCTTGACAAGGATTTTGGTGATTTGGTAAGTTTCCGCACAGGATTACCAAAAAATGGTATATAGAACGGCAAGAATCGTCAATATCCCTATGGCACCCATATTAAATTTATTACTGGTATAAAAAAGTTTTCTATCAATTTGGATCCCCTTTGGATCATCTTCCGAAGATTCAAACAGGCTGATGGAAATAGTTACAACCGCCAGTATTATGAATACAACCACCCATCTGTTCATAAAAGGCAATCCTGGCATTAGAATTTTGAATGCAAGAGAGAGTGGGATAGACAAAATCGCAGCCCAAAGCACAGAATTGGGTGTAGTACGCTTCCAGAACAATCCGAAGATAAAGATTGTAAAAATTGCAGGAGTTGTAAACCCGGTATACTCCTGTATATACTGAAATGCCTGGTCAAGGTCCCCCAATAGAGGTTTAGCCGTCAGTACAGCTAAACAAAGCGCAGCTAAACCAGAAAGCCTGCCAACAAATACAAGTTTACTGTCAACAACCCCGGGATTTATGAACGGCTTGTATATGTCCATGGTAAAAATAGTGGCTGTACTATTGACCATTGAACCAAGCGAGGATACAATAGCGGCCACCAAAGCTGCTGCTGCTGCTCCCCGGAAACCTGCGGGAACAAAGTTTTGAAGCAACCAGGGATAGGCTTCATCGGATTTTGTCAGGTCAGCATTCAATGCAAAAGCAATGATACCGGGTATTACAACAATCAATGGCATGAGTACCTTCAGATATCCTGCAAAAATCAATCCTTTCTGAGCCTCCCTGAGGCTCTTTGCAGCCAGAGCTTTCTGAGTGACATATTGATTACAGCCCCAATAGGCGAAATGACCAATCCAGAGTCCGCCGATCAAAACACTTAATCCCGGGAGATCCATCCAGGCATCTTTTACTCCCCCCTTTCCGTCAGGGATCATCAGAGACCCTTTTTCGATGATCATATGAAATTTATCAGGGACCTTATCCATAAGCATGGATAGCCCGCTGAAAAAATCAGCCCCTCCGGAAAAATGATGCAATGCAAGAAATGTTGTCAGGATACCCCCACCAATTAGAAATACGACTTGTATAACATCTGTCCAGGCAACTGCCTGCAATCCACCATAGATAGAGTAAAGGGCAGCAAAAGCTGCTAAAAGAAATATTCCATAAACAAGTTCAATTCCAAAAATCGTCTGAAGAAAAAGCGCTCCCAGATATGCTACTGAAGTAAGATAAACGAAAATGTACAGCAGGATCCAGAATACAGCCAGTACGGTTCTTACCCGGTTATCAAACCTCTGCTCAAGGAACTGAGGCATTGTATAAATATTTTTTTGCAAAAAGATCGGCAGGAAATATTTCCCAATAACAATCAAGGCAATTGCTGCTGTCCATTCATAACTGGCCATGGCCAGACCGATCGCATATCCGGACCCTGATACACCGATAAATTGCTCGGCAGATATATTGGCTGCAATTAAGGATGCTCCTACTGCCCACCAGGGCAAAGATTTGTCTGCCAGAAAATACTCTTTTGATGATTTTTTTACTCCTTTTTTGGTCCTGGACACATATAGTGCAACACCGGTCACAAGTAATGCGTAACCGGCAAAAATAATGAAGTCAATGGTGGCAAATTTCATAAGTCACTTCAGAATCTATTATTCCAAAAAATGAATTTTAAGATGAAAAGTCTATGATATTATCTTATTATATTGAATTAATAATATGTGGATTTTCCATAAAGGCATAAATGATCATATGACATATCATCATATGGATATCTTCAACATGTCCGTAATGCATCGAATCTACAACAATACTTTCCCTGGCTAATTCTGCCAGTTTTCCCCTTTGCCCTCCTAACAAAGCAATTGTGTACAAACCGTGTTGATTTGCCCATTCCACAGCTTCAACAAGATTCGGAGAATTTCCACTCACACTTAAAGTCAATAAGAGGTCATCCCTGTCAGCAAAATTCTCAATTTGTCTCCTGAATATATCCTTGTATGCATAATCATTACTTATGGCCGTAATCAAACTCATATGTTCATTCAGGGACAAGCATTTAAACCTATCCGGCAATACATCTGATGCACTTTTAGCCATATCATTTACAAAATGTGAGGCATTGGCAGCACTACCGCCATTTCCAAATACAAAGATCTGTTTACGTTCCGTGTTAGCATGGGCAAACCTTTTAATTAAGTTATATACGGAATCAAGAGGGATATTTTCAACAGCTTTCTTATAATTAGACATATAGTCTTCCATCCATTTCTGTAACATCGCTTTATTGTTTTAATCCTATAAATATTTCTTTCGCCAATAATGAAGCCCCTAAACAAACAACATCTTCCCTTAATTCTGAGGACATAATTTCAGGTGGGTTCATAGCTTTCATTACATAGCCATTTAGTCTATCTTTTATCATATCTATATAGGTAAATCCAAGAAATGACAATCCACCGCCGAGGATGATAATTTCAGGATTGAACAGGTGTACTGCATGAGATAATCCAAATGCAAAATCATCAGCAGTTTCCTGTAAAAGCTGTTTTGCCCCCATATCTCCATTTTTGATCGCTTCTATCAGATATTTAGCTTCTCCCGCTTTCTCAGAACCGACTAAACCAGAGATAATACTATCCGGATTTTCCCTGATATAATTTCTTATTTTTCTATCCACAGCCCACCCAGAGCAAAAGTCTTCGAGAATTGCCCCGGATTTATCCAGACGAATGTGTCCGATTTCCACCTCCGTGGGCAAATTTCCATGATATACCTTGCCATCAATGATCATTCCTCCACCTACCCCACTTCCCATGGTGATGTAAAATACACGGGAAAAATCCCTGCCTGCTCCCAGACATGCTTCTGCCAGGGCGGCGGTGTTTGCGTCGTTCTCCACAGACACTGGAATACCTGTGATGTCAGAAAGCCACTTAGCAAGAGGAAAATTGCTCCAGCCATCTATATGATGAGAGGTTTTAACCACACCGGATTGATGGTCAATAGGTCCGCCAAAACCAACACCGATGGCCTCAACTTTATGTTTATGAATGATACTATTAATTCTTTCTTCAAGATTCGCCATTATGAAACCAGCCTCTTTTTCCTCGACAAAAAATTTATCACGTTTAATAATATTGTGACCGTCGTCTGTTATAAAAACCTGGATTTTAGTGCCGCCGATTTCAATCCCCATAAAGGTATGGTCCATGTCTCAAAAAATATAATTGTAAAAACACCTGAATTTTTCTCAATATATAAGATTTTCAATCTTTATCAAGATTATGCTCCGGAAAGCTTTTGCTATCAGGAACATTATATTTATCCAGTTTTTATTCGCTCCAGGGACTTCCAGGCCAGAAGGAACATTCTGGGTACATGGAATGGGCCTTTCCAGATATTACCTTTTAAAGTGTTTGAAATCCTTCCATCCCGATGAAGGTAACCGAACCATTCACCATGGCTCCTATCCGGGAAATGCATGAAGCTCCAATCATGCACCAATTTATGCCATTCCGCATATTTTGCATCTCGTGTTGCAGCATAGGCCATCAGAGTAGCAATTATAGCTTCACAATTTGGCCACCAGAATTTCATATCGTGCCAATACTCCTGAACCGGATGACCTTTGACATCCCTGAAATAAAAGATCCCACCGAATTTCTTATCCCATCCAATATTCCACATCCAGTCAAGCATTGTAGTCCCCATTTTGATAAGGTCCGGATCATTATTCCTAAATCTTGCTTCATGGAGTATGAACCAGGATCCTTCAATGGCATGCCCCGGATTAAGTGTCCTTCCTTCGAAATGATCTATAAAACTACCATCAGACCCGACTGTTTCCATTACCGCCTTAAATTCGCTCTTTATAAAATCAGTCTTTATTTCCCTGATCCATTCATCAATATACCTGGTAAAGGAAGGATCACCCAAGTTATACCTGAGTTCCTGAGCCGTTACAATACCAATCATAGGATGTCCCATGCCTTTCAAAGGTCGGTTTTCCGTGTATTTTGGCTCAATTAGACCGGGAGTACTTATATGTTTGTAAAATACATCAAAAAGTGTAAGTGCCAGGCGTTTATACTTTTCTTCTCCCGTAGCTTTATATAAGGCGGCGAAGGCGATGCTGGCAAAGGTTTCGGAAAATACGTACCTCCTTTTCCGTATAGGATTCCCCTTCCTGTCTACTATAAAAAACATCCGGCCATCATTATCCATGCAATATTTCTCAAGAAAACGAGCACCATGTAATGCCAGATCAAGCCATTCGGCCTTCTTATCGACTTCGTTATAGAGAGTGGCCAGCATCCAGGTGAACCTTCCCTGCTGCCAGACTCCCTTATCCGTATCGATGACGGTACCATCCTCATCTAGTGAAGTCATAAATCCACCATAGTCTTTATCAATGCTATATTTCAACCAGAATGGGATGATATCTTCCAGCAAACCGTTACAGTAAATGGATATATATTTTATGATGTCCTTTTCTTTCATCAATTTGATTTTAAAGCTTTCACTGTCAGGCCATCCAGTAATTTATCTTTTTCATGCAA
>CAYMFU010000083.1:0-4076 GCA_964389805.1 uncultured Roseivirgaceae bacterium
TGATTCAAGCCTGGTGGAAATCATTGAATTATCAGACCACCCATGGTATATCGGAACTCAATTTCATCCAGAATTTAAAAGCACAGTAATAAATCCTCATCCATTATTTGTTAAATTTGTAGCCGCTTCTTTAAAATTTAAGAAAAGCAAAGTTGAAAATGGCAAATTAATCAATACCTGATTATGGATAAAAACCAAATAACGGGTCTAGTACTGATTTCAGGGCTATTACTCATTTATTTTTATTTCTTTGCTCCTAAACCCAGTGAAGAAGAGCCTATAGAAAATCCTGTTGAGATGACAGCGCCTGAATTGGAGGGCACTGATGAGCAAGAACTTCAGGCACCTGCCCAAACCATCCAGGCAGAACCAGCTCAGGAAATTCAGCAGGATACTGTTGAAAACAAACCAGAAGGACCATTTGCAGGAATTCTAATTGGTGAAGAAAGGGAGGTAACTGTAGAGAATGACGTAGCTATATTTACTTTTTCCACCCTTGGCGGAAGTATCTCCAGTGTTGAACTTAAAGAATTTGAAACAGCAGGAAAGGAGCCGCTGATTCTCCTTGACAAAAAAAGCAGTTATATCAGTGAAATCATTGAGACCCAAGCTGGTACCCTGGATATAAACCAGGTTTATTATTCCCCTGAAGTGACTTCTTCAAGCGTATCGGGAAAAGATACTCTTGCAATTCAATTTATTGCAAAAGATGAAAGGAACCGGTTTATTGTCAAATCCTATAAAATTTCAGGCAATACCTATACCATCACTCAATCGATTTCCCTCGATGGATTAAAAGATCAACTAAGAAATGACAGGATAGCTTTTACCTGGGTAAATAACTTAAAGAAATTCGAGAAAGATCTCAAAACCAGCCAGATGAAAACGACTATAAACTATTATACGTCATTGGGTGATTTTGATGATTTAAGTGAATCCTCGTCCGATCCTGAAGAAGCGACCTTGAACGAACCAGTGGATTGGATTTCTTTTAAGCAGAAGTTCTTTACTTCAGGGATTATTGGCGGTAAGCCACTATCAGGTGCTGCTGTAATGACCGATCCCAATAATCTCGATACGACAACGGTAAAAGCCGGTCTGATAAAGGCAAATATTCAACTTGAAAGTTATGTTACCGTAAATAAATATTACTTCGGACCTAATAATTACCAGGTCTTAAAAAAAGTTGCGCCAGGTTTCTCAAAGAATATTTATCTTGGCTGGACACCTGTAAACCTTGTTAACAAATTCCTGATCATCCCAACCTTCAATTTTCTTGACAGGTATATTACAAATTACGGGATCATCATTATACTTCTAGTGATCTTCATAAAGATCCTGTTATTCCCGCTTACTTATAAGTCCTACATATCCATGGCCAAAACGAAAGTTTTGAAACCTGAACTGGATGCCATAAAGGAAAAGCATGGAGGAGACATGCAGAAAGCGCAATCTGAACAGATGACATTATACAGGCAGGTAGGTGTAAATCCCATAAGCGGGTGTATTCCTCTCTTATTACAAATGCCTATCCTGTTCTCCATGTTTTATTTCTTCCCGAATTCAATAGAATTAAGACAGGAAGCATTTTTATGGGCTGATGACCTCTCTACGTATGATTCAGTGTTATCCCTTCCATTTACCATTCCGGCATATGGAGACCATGTGAGTCTGTTTACAATACTTATGACTTTATCAACTATTTTATATACCTGGTCGAACAGCCAGGTAACTACCGTTCAGGGGCCAATGAAATCTATGCAATACATGATGCCCATTGTATTCATGTTTGTATTAAATAGTTTCCCTGCGGCTTTAAGTTTCTATTATTTTGTTTCCAACCTGGTTACTTTTGGACAGCAAGCTTTGATCAGAAAGTTCGTGGATGAAGAAAAGATCAAACGGATACTTGATGAAAACAGAAAAAAGAATGTTTCGAAGAAGAAATCAAAGTTCCAGATGAAATTGGAGGATGCCATGAAGGCTAAAGAAGAATCAACTCCCAACAAGAAGAAAAGAAGGTAAGACCATTTAATTAAGGATTAGGAGCGCTTTTCAGAAACCACAGAATTAATTGTACTTTTTTTGGGCCAGACATATTTACTTTATAACTATTTTGTAATTGAATCTTATATATTTGTATTCGAAAAATAAATTAAGCTGAAATTCAACACAAGGATTAATTGTTCAACGAATGGGTAAGATAATTTCTATAGCAAATCAAAAAGGTGGTGTAGGGAAAACCACAACTGCAATAAACTTATCTGCAAGTTTAGCTGCATTGGAATTCAAAACCCTTGTTGTTGATGCTGATCCCCAGGCAAATTCCACTTCCGGACTTGGGATAAATCCCAAGGAAGTGAACCATAGTATATATGAATGCATGCTGGATCACGTAGAGGCAAAGGACGCTATTGTAACAACCGAGATCGATTATCTATATGTATTACCATCCCATATCGACCTGGTAGGGGCTGAGGTTGAAATGGTTAATCTTGACCACAGGGAAGAAAAGATGAGGGAAAGTCTGCTCTCTATAAAAGATGATTTTGACTTTATTATAATTGATTGTTCCCCTTCCCTGGGATTGATAACTATAAATGCCCTAACCGCAGCAAACTCAGTGCTCATCCCTGTTCAGTGTGAATATTTCGCCCTGGAGGGCTTGGGTAAATTGCTGAATACCATTAAGATCATCCAATCAAGGTTAAATACACACCTTGAAATCGAAGGCATTTTGCTTACCATGTACGATGTCAGGCTTAACCTGTCCAATCAAGTGGTTGAAGAAGTTACAACCCATTTCAAGCAAATAGTTTTTGACACAATTATTCCACGAAATATTAAACTCAGTGAGTCACCCAGCTATGGGAAACCCGCCTTGTTTTATGATGCCGAAAGCAAAGGTGCTATTAGTTATTTAAACCTTGCCCGGGAAATTATCGGCAAAAATGACCTGGCATAATTGACAAATTATGAATAAAAAAAAGTCAGTGAAAAAGAGGAGTGCTTTAGGCCGTGGTTTAGGGGCGCTGCTGGATGACTCTGTACTTGATTCAAAGCCAAAATTGGTCTCAGATTCAGTCAAGCAACCCCTGATCAATGAAATCCCGCTAAAATATATTAAATCCAATCCATCCCAGCCCAGGACAGATTTTGATGAAGAGGCACTTTCTGAACTGGCTGATTCTATCATTACACAGGGAATCATACAGCCTATTACAGTTAGACGTATCAATGATGAGGAATATCAGCTCATAAGTGGTGAACGACGTTTGATTGCATCAAAGAAGGCAAAACTTAAATCCATTCCCGCATATGTGCGTAAAGCCAATGACCAGCAGATGTTGGAAATGGCTTTGATTGAGAACATACAAAGGGAAAACCTGAATGCGATCGAAATCGCAACAAGTTACCAGAAATTACTTACTGAATGTAATCTGAAGCAGGAAGAACTGGGTGAAAGGGTTGGTAAAAAAAGAGCTACCGTAACAAATTATCTGAGATTATTGAAACTTCCACCTGGCATTCAGGAGGCTATTAGAAATGACAAGATCAGTATGGGGCATGCAAGAACCTTGATCAATGTTGAGAACATCGATGTCCAGCTTACCGTGTTTCATAAGATCATAAAAGAAGACCTTTCAGTTCGAAAGGCCGAGGATCTGGTCCGTAAAATCAGCAAGGTCAGTTCAGGAAAGGAAGAGGGGAAAACCGGTATCAGAGAACTTTCATCCGAACTTAAAAATCTTCAGACTGTATTATCCTCCCATTTTGGCACAAAGGTTGAGATACTTCAGAAGGTCGGGCAGAAAGGAGATATAAAGATCCCTTACTTGTCAGTCGATGATTTGAACAGAATCCTGGAAATACTTGAAATCCAGATGTAATGCAAACCTATAGGTTTCTCATATTTTCTCCTTTATTATTTATGATAGCTGGGATATCATTTGCCCAGGATGAACCTGTTGATGAAGAGGAGAGCAAGGAACCTGTGCCAGAAGAAGAAGCCCTAATGTTGCAGCCTGGCATGGATACTACGGGTATGAACCTTCAATTTGATTCAATATACGTGG
>CAYMFU010000084.1:0-3837 GCA_964389805.1 uncultured Roseivirgaceae bacterium
AATGATCCGTTTATCCTGTTTGAAAAAATTTACAGACATTTGATAGTCCAGGAAAGGATTTATAGAATCCAGTTCACTACTTACAGGACCATTGAAAGTGAGGACAATTTTATGCCATTGCATAAGTTCACCGGAAATATCCGGGATTTTAATAGCATTTCTATTAGAACATCCCGAAAGAAAAGTAAACAGGACCAGAATGCAAATTGCAGGTTTTAAAAAATGGTTCATTAGCTTATCATAAATAGGTTTAATAACTAATAACTAAATAAAAAAATGAATCAATGGGCCTCCAGCCAGTGATCACCACTCCCTGATTCGACTACTATTGGCACCTTCAAAGGTAAAGCAGTTTGCATCAATTCCTCAACCTTAGGCTGGAGTATTTTCAATTCCGGTTTATAAACATCAAATACTAGTTCGTCATGTACTTGAAGGATCATCTTTGATTTTAAATTCTCCTTTTGAATATATTCATGGATTTTGATCATAGCAATCTTGATTAAATCAGCGGCGCTTCCCTGTATGGGTGCATTAATAGCATTTCTTTCCGCAAATCCCCTCATCGTGGCATTTCGTGAGTTTATATCCCTGAGATACCTTCTCCTTCCAAGGATAGTTTCAACAAACCCGTTCTCCCTAGCTTCGTTAATAACCATATCCATATAAGTTTTTATTGCTTTAAACTCATTAAAATAAGAATCAATAATCTCAGAAGCTTCAGCCCTGGGGATGTTCAGGCGTTGAGATAATCCGAAGACAGATATTCCATAAATTATTCCAAAATTTGCTGTTTTAGCAATTCTTCGCATATCCTGGGTAACGTCCTCCATACCTGTATTGAAAATTTTGCCGGCTGTCATAGAATGGATGTCCTTCCCATCCTGAAATGCTTTGATCATGCTTTCATCATTGGCAAAATGAGCCATTATTCTTAATTCGATCTGGGAGTAATCGGCAGATAAAAGAATGTGGTCTTTATCAGTCGGTACAAATGCCTTACGAATTTCTCTTCCTTTAGCCGTTCGAATAGGTATGTTTTGCAAATTGGGATTGGTTGAGCTAAGTCTCCCTGTAGCCGCAACGGCCTGGTTAAAAGAGGTATGAACCCTGTTATCGGAAGGACTGATCATTTCCGGGAGTGCATCAACATAGGTTGATTTCAGCTTCTGTACCTCTCTGTAGTCGAGAATTTTTTGGGCGATATCATGTTTATAGGCTAGTCTGGTAAGTATTTCTTCACCTGTAGCATATTGACCCGTCTTTGTTTTCTTTGGCTTGTCATCCAGTTTCAGATGTTCAAACAGGATTTCACCAAGTTGCTTGGGGGAAGCTATGTTAAATTCTATTCCAGCAAGCTCATAAATTATCCGGTTCAGATCCACAATTGTTTCCTCCATCTCTTTAGAGAGAACACCCAGTGTTTTTTTGTCTATTTTAACTCCTGCGAATTCCATATCAGCAAGAACTTCGATCAATGGAATTTCCACATCATGAAATAGTTTGTTTAAATTTTTCTTTTTCAGGATAGGTTCGAATACTTCTTTGAGTTGCAGTGTAATATCGGCATCTTCCCCGGCATATTCAGTTACCTTTTCTATTTCGACATCTCTCATATTACCCTGTTTTTTACCTTTCTTTCCGATCAGGGTTTCTATTGACACGGGAATATAATTGAGATAATTTTCAGCGAGCACATCCATATTATGTCTTGTATCGGGATCGATCAGATAATGTGCGATCATAGTATCAAAGAAAGGCCCCTTCACGTCCAGGCCGTATTTCTTGAGTACCAGGATATCGTATTTCAAATTCTGTCCTATTTTTCCGATAGATGTATTGCTTAGGGGGCCCTTAAATAAGGAAACCGTTTTAGATGCTAAGTTTTGATCTTCAGGAACGGGCACATAATATGCTTCTCCCTTTTTAATAGAAAAAGCAAGGCCAACCAAATCGGCTTCAACCGCATCTATTCCAGTTGTTTCTGTATCAAAGCAAAATTCAGTGGATTTATTTAATTTATTAATAAGATCTGCAATTTCAGATTCAGATTCAGCCAGTATATAGTTGTGCTTTACCTCTGAAATTGTCTTTTTTATATTGCCTTCCTCCTGGTTTGAATGATCTTTCTGGCCGCCTCCGAACATGCTGAGTTGCCCACTGTCTTCGGTGGAGGTAACAGGCTGCTCGCCGAAAATCCGCTTTGCCAGTGTTCGGAATTCCAAGTCCTCAAAAATTGGTTTTAATTTCTCGGCATCAGGCCCTTTATATTTAAACTGTGTTTCTTCAAAAGGAACGGGGACTTGTGTATTTATGGTGGCCAGTTCTTTTGAAAGTATTGCCTGATCGCCAAAGGTTTCTACTTTTTCCTTGATCTTTCCTTTAAGTTTGTCCGTATTTTTCAACAGTTCCTCTACGCTGCCGAATTCCTGAATAAATTTAACGGCTGTTTTTGCTCCTACACCTGGAATTCCGGGAATATTATCCACAGAATCACCTTGCAAACCGAGCAGATCCCGGACCTGATCTACGTGATGTATGTCAAATTTCTTCAGAACTTCCTCTATTCCCAGGATATCAACAGAATTACCCATATATGCGGGTTTATACAGATAAATATTTTCGGCAACCAATTGTGCATAATCCTTATCCGGAGTCATCATAAAAACTTCAAAATCCTGAGATGCTGCTTCCTTGGCTATTGTGCCGATAATGTCATCCGCTTCATAACCGTCGAGTTCAAGGACGGGGATGTTAAATGCCTTGACCAGGTCCTTTGTGATGGGAATAGCGACCTGAATATCTTCAGGCTGTGCTTCACGGTTGGCTTTATATTCCGGAAAAGTAACATGCCGGAACGTTGGTGCATGAGTATCATATGCAACGCCAATATGTGTAGGCTGTTCTTTATTTATTATATCCAGCAGGCTGTTGGTAAATCCTAGAACAGCACTCGTATTCATACCCTTGGAGTTAATTCTGGGATTTTTGCTAAAGGCAAAATGTGCCCTGTATATTAATGCTAAGGCATCTATGAGGAATAGTTTTTTTTGCATATTCAATAATTTGAAATTAAGCACCTATAAGAACCTGAATTATGCCGGCCATCAAGACTTTGATCAAACACATAATTTAGTCTAATTTTATTCCATACCGTATCCAGGAATGTTCTGATTTTTTTAGCGGTACAAATCTTATAAATATATAAGTGTTTGATGTTTAAAACAACGGGATTAATTGATAATTTCCCAAAGCGAGAAGAAATGATCTGGTATCATGAAAAGACTTTTTTGGCCTGAATAAAATTTACAGATTTGGAAAAATGAATATGTTGAATAAACTTACATATAATTATATCGTTATAAGTTAACAATATCTCTTACTTTAAATATTTTACCCCATGTCAACCATATTAGAACTGATTGGGAATACACCGTTAGTTGAAATAAAAAACCTTTTTAGTAAAAAAGGTGTGAGATTATTTGCCAAGCTTGAAGGGCATAATCCAGGAGGAAGCGTTAAAGACCGGGCGGCGTATGGAATGATAAAAGGGGCTTTGGAAAGGGATGAAATAAAAGAAGGCATGAAATTGATTGAGGCGACAAGTGGGAATACCGGAATTGCCCTGGCCATGATAGCCAGGTTATTCAACCTTGAAATTGAACTGGTTATGCCTGAAAATTCCACAACTGAAAGGATACAGACCATGAGGGCTTTTGGTGCAAAGGTGATTCTAACCCCTGCATTTGAATCAATTGAAGGCTCCATTGATTATGCGCATAAAAAAGTGGCAATTGGGGGGTATTTTATGCTGAACCAGTTTGCCAATCCCGACAA
>CAYMFU010000085.1:0-17518 GCA_964389805.1 uncultured Roseivirgaceae bacterium
GCTTATATTGGCAAAAGGAAGGACAGCTACAGATTTCGGTGATGGATTGAACTCAGACTCTCCCCATAAAACTTGTCTGACAAGATAAATAGCAAATCCGATGATGATAACGGAGGCCATTAATACCAGCCACCGGGCAAAAGCGGGGAGCTTCTTTATTCCGGAAATTTTCTGTGAGGTTCTTGCTTTTTTGTCAATATATTCCTGATCGGGGATGGGTAATCCTTTATTTGATATAGCATATATACCCAAAGGTAAATCAACATTTTTTAATTTATATTCTCCGAGTGCCTTAAATTTAAATTCCGCTTGATTTCGAATTTGCCGGAAGATTGAATCTGAGATCAGGATCCCACCGGAAACACTTAATGCCTGTATTCTGGAGGCTACGTTAACCCCATCTCCAAATATCGCATTCTTCTTAACCACGACCTCCCCAAGATGAATGCCAATTCTTAATGGTACAGTTGGTTCCTGTGAAAGTGCTTTCTGAATGTCTATAGCACAAAAAACAGCCTCATAGGCGCTTTCAAAGATTGAAAGGGTTCCATCGCCATAATATTGAAGTATTTTGCCATTGTGGAGGCTGATATATTTTTCGAGAATGGTTCTGTGGTGCTCTACCCGCCTCAAGCCATCTTCCTCGTTCTGCTGCATCATAACAGTATACCCCACTATGTCTGTAAACATTATAGCAGCCAGCTTGCGCCCTGAAGAAACCTCATTGTCGCGAGAATATTCCATTGAAACTTAATTGATCAACGAATTTACATATTTGATTTGTATCAAAAAAAAGCAAAATACAAATTAATGACTTTAAGTCCTCTAAATTTATGTTAAACGGCAGAATAATCTTCTATGATCATCCATTCTTATTTTTAATTTATCGATTGAAATTGAAAGTAAAAGATTTAATAGCTAAATTGAAAAGACATTTTTTGAATTAATAGAATTTTTCTACAAGTCTGTATATGGGAAAAGCTAAATCAGGCGAAAGGCTTCTTGGGCGCAGAGAATTTATAGGTGGCGTGGGTATGCTGACATTAGCGGGGAAAATGGATCCTTCACGGGCTGAAGAAACCAGGGAGAGACCTGAAATATGGAAGTTTAATGAAAATGTCAGGTTAGGCATTATTGGATTTGGATTTAGAGGAGAGCAGCTTGCAAGGGCATTGGGGTTTGCCACCGAGGATTGGATTGAAGAACAAAAATTAAAAGCCACTGAAAATCCCCGAAACACCACACTGAATGAATTTTATGATCAAAGTGATCTGGGAGTGGAGTTTGCAGGAGTATGTGATGTTTATAATACCAGGATAAGGAGAGGGGTGCAAGCATTTCATGGAAAAGCCGAAGGCTATAGCGATTATCGTGAGCTTTTGAAAGATAAGTCAATAGAGGCAGTGATCATCGCTACCCCGGATCATTGGCATGCCACAATGGCTATTGAAGCCGCAAATGCAGGGAAACATGTTTATCTTGAAAAATGTATGACTCGTACCGCAGAGGAAGCAGTCCATTTGCGAAATATTATACGGGAAAAAGGTGTAATCTTTCAATTGGGACACCAGGGGAGGCAAAGCGATACAAATCTTAAAGCCAGACAACTCGTTGAACAGGGGACTTTGGGAAAGATCTCTTTGGTGGAGACCACGACCAACAGGAACAATCCCTTCGGAGCCTGGCAATGGCCCTTAGAAGTAAGTGGGAATGAAAACACAATTGATTGGGAAATGTTTGAAGGACCGGCAGCGAATAAAATGCCTTTTAATGCTGAAAGGTTTTTCAGATGGCGTTGCTGGTACGATTATGGAACAGGTATGGCTGGTGATCTTTTGACTCATGAATATGATGCATTAAATTCAATCCTGAACCTGGGAATCCCCAATTCAGCTATAGCTTCCGGAGGAATATATTTTTATAATGACGGCAGGGATGTGCCGGACGTCTTTCAGGCGAATTTTGAATACGACGATCAGAAACTCAGTCTTATTTATAGTGGTACCCTTGCCAATGGAACACCCAGGGGAACTCTAATTATGGGAACTGATGCAACACTGGAATTGGGGAAATCTTTACGGGTATGGGCCGAATCAGAATCAACAAAATATAAGAACAGAATTGAAGCTGGTATTATCGATCCTAGTAAGCCAATGGTTAATTATAGTAGAGAGAATCTTGAAATCGATGGATTGACATCAGCTACCGCAAAATATTTTGCAGATCGTGGATTAATGTATACCTATCAGGAAGGTAAACGTTATGATACCTCACATCTGCATCTGGCTGAATGGTTAAATTGTATCAGAAACAATAAAAAACCAAGTTGTGATATCAATAGAGGATTTGAGGAAGCTATTACTGCACATATGGCCACAGTATCGTACAGGAAAGGAAAGAAGATATTTTGGGATACTCAAAAAGAAGAAATTGTAATTAATTAATAAAGGATATTTTATAAATTATTTATCATGAAAAGCTCAAACATTAATCGTAGAGAATTTATCCGTAATTCAGCAGCAAGTGCTGCAGCATTGGGCCTCGTTGCCCCTGCAATACCTTCCCTGGCAGATGATAAAAAGAAGGATGCCCAGGCGAAAGTCGGACTGTATAGTATTACTTTCCTGGGTGTCTGGTATAAGGGACCTGCTTTAACCATGGACCAGGTACTGACGAAATCTAAGGAACTCGGTTTTGATGGTATGGAGATCGATGGAAAAAGGCCACACGGTAATCCATTAGATTGGCCCACCAAAAAATGTAAGGAGTTTGTAAAAAAAGCGGATGATATTGGGCAGGAAATTTATGCAGTTTCTGCAAATAATGATTTTAGTAGCCCAATACCCGAATATCGTGAATGCCAGATTGCCTATATGAAAGATCTGATCAGGATGACTTCTGATTTTGGGGTAAAAAATCTGCGGGTTTTCCTCGGCTGGCCTGGTGTAACCCTCCATGAGGATGGTGGAAAATATTCTATTGCACACGATATCTGGCAGCATACGCATTATCAGTTCAGCCCTGAGGAGATTTGGGGATGGTGTAGAGAGGGTATGGCTGAAAGTGTTAAATATGCTTCAGACTATGGAGTTACCCTGGCACTGCAAAACCACAAACCGGTGATCAATAACTGGAAGGATATGATGCGGATGGTCAAAGAAATAGATTCACCGAACTTAAAGGTTTGCCTGGATGCACCAATTATGGAAGATAAAAGCCCTGAAAACATGATGGAAGCTGCAAAAGCAGCAGGTGATCTTCAGGTTCTTACCCATTTCGGTGGTGAATACGGGAAAGATACGGATGGCAATGTAGTGGATATACAGGTGTACAAAAGAGAAATAGGCACTGATGGAAAGCCCATCCCGGAAGTGATATATCCCTCATTTATTAAGGCCATGAACAGCATTGGATATAATGGGTATTATAGTTATGAGTTATGTCACCCATTACCCGTGAAGGATGGCGAAAAAGTCGGGATCGATTATGCAGAATACTGTGCAAGAAATGCTTGTGAAATGATGAAAGGATTAATAGGAAATGTAGGGTAAAAGATCCTTTTCCCAGGTTTCAACGTATTCGGCATTTTCGTTTCTGTATAAGGATACAAAAGATTGCAGCGATTTCAGTGCATCCCCTAAGGGATAATAAAAAGCGTCCCAATTTTCACTATCCTCGCCGTCATGATTTGGTATGACGTACTTAAACTGATAGGCCATGCCCAATTCCTTATAAGCACTGGAGGCTCTTTTTTCAATATTTTCAAGGTCTTTTAAAGATAATTCGGATTTTTGCTTTCGGGTCCGGCGCAGCAACTTTCTTCGCATGATATCTGTGACCAGATCAGGAAGCTCAATATTAGAGTCTGTATTTTTCAGGAAAATAATTTCTTCTCTTGAGATCGGTGCCATGAACATATTCAGTTGAGAAATGCCATGAATCTGAGCCTGTTCTAAAAGAATACTGCCCACAAATGGATTACCCTCAAAAAACACATCACCCTGTTGTAACAATTCCTTGAGTTCTTCCATATCCAGGGCCTGCAGATCTCCTCGAACATCGAGTACGATATATTTGCTATCGGATTTAAGAGATTCTATATGCTGGCGGGTCCGGAAGTAATAATCAACACCATCTTTTTCTCCTGGCCTGGGGCCTCGGTCATTATATAAGACCAAAGGCCTTAGTGATGCTTTTATTTCAGGATAAAATCTACCCAGCGCTGCAGACAAGGGGCTTTTTCCTACACAAGATGGGCCGGATAATATGATAAGTCTGCCTGCCATGTTTGAAATGCGGTTTTATTTAAGAAATAAGTCTTTTCTTATCATAGAATAAAGATGATAATAACTCCCCAATTTATTAAAAATTATCAAATAAGTGTATTATAAACCCCGGCAGATCTTATTTTATGAAGAAATATTTTTTTCAATTCAAATCATTGAGATTTTCTTTATTTTAGACACTTATTTTAAAACCAACAATTATGTCGAAAGTACATGTCGGATTTTTGGGAGCAGGTGGAATTGCCAGAGCCCATGCATATGCACTAAATGCTTTGAAGTTCTACTATGATTCTGTCCCTGAAATTGAATTTGAATCGGTTACCTCCGCCCGTGAGGCAAGTCGGATCGAATTCGCTCAGAGATACAACTTTCAATCCGCAGAAGATATAGACGCATTCACTGAAAACTCTTCAATTGATACGGTTTTAATATTGGGGCCAAATAAAGTGCACTTCGATCATTTAGAAATCGCCTTATCAATGCCTGAAGTTAAAAATATATACCTTGAAAAGCCGGTTTGTTCTACATATGATGAAGAGAAACAAATGCACAAAATGCTATCAAGCTTCCCGGAGAACAAAAAGATACTCGTAGGATTTCAATTTATTCAATCACCAGCCGTAAGGGAAGCCCTGGCTTTCTGGAAATCAGGGATTTTGGGAAATCCCCTTCATTTTGATCTTAAATATTATCATGGTGACTATCTTCAGGCCGCTTATCGGGAGAAACGTGCTACCAGGTTAACACCTGCGCCAGATGGAGGTGCTATGGCAGACCTGGGTTCTCATGGTATAAGTATGCTAATGGCCTTTCTTGGGAATGACCTGAAAATATTAAATGCCTTGCAGGCAGGGAGTTTTGATGATGTTCCGCCCGAATCTGATCTTTTCAGTTCCATTTCATTAATGGATCCAAAAAGCCGGGCAGTTGGTAATATGTCAGCAAGCCGGATCAGTTCAGGTACCGGGGATTGGGTGAATCTGGAATTATTCGCCGAAAATGGATATTTGAAATACTCTTCTCTGAATCCGGACCACTATGAGTACTTTCTTGAGTCTGATCAGAAATGTATTAAACAGGCTGTAGGCAGTAATTATAAACCAATAACAGGCTTCCCCTCCGGGCATGTACCTGCGGGGTGGCTTCGCGCCATGATCCATGCACATTATATATTCCTGACTGGCGATTTAAGGGTCTCATTCCTGCCTGATCTGGCTCATGGTCTCGCAGTTCAGCGTATTGTGAGAGAGACGGCAAGCCATTTATCATCTTTTCGTGAAAAAACCAACGAATAAAACATTAAGTGTATTCATATGATTATCAATAAGTTGTATAACTTATTCAGATAATATTGAAAAAAGAATGATATTTTAGTGCAATTCCGAGTTACTTTTTCGTTATCCATAGGATTAACCTATGAAAATGCTTTGGGAGAATTACGTGGAATTTTCAATCAGCACCCGCGAAGTTCATGCTGTCAACTGGTTTTATGTACTAACCAGTTGATCCTCAAGACAAAATTTTAGGAGGAAAATTTAATTTTTAGTCTATGCAGCAAATTTACCAAAGCCCAGCTAGCAGACCGTATGTATTTTCTACCCTGATATTGGCCATTTTGGTTTTGGTTTTTAGTAGTTGCGAAATAATTCAGGAGGTATCCATGATAGAGGATCCCTATCCTGTGGAGTTTAAGGATGGAAAGCTCTATCCCGGCGACTACGGATCACATAAACAGTTCGGACGTCATATCGATATATGGGATAACTATGCCCTTATAGGATCCGGGAAGGAAAATGGGGTTTATATGTTCAGGAACAATGGAGACCAATGGGAAGAAATGGAAAAACTGGAACTTCGGGCGAACTATGGCATCGGTGATATTTGCTTTAAAGAAGATTGGATACTGGTGGGGACGGAATATGCCAATGGATCAGGAAAAGTAGATATATTTAGAATTGAAGATGAAGAAATTGAGTTTATACAGGAGGTTCATTCCAATGTAAAAGAAGATAGATTTGGGTCCGCCATTGATGTTTCAGGGAATTATATGATCATTGGTTCAAAGGCTGCATGGAATGAGTGCGAAAATTGCGGAACCAATAGTGATCCAGGGAAAGTGTATATATATAAGCAGAATGGTGAAGAATGGACACTGGATAGCGATTTTGATGCAAATCCCCCAAGGGAAAATGATAAATTTGGACGAAAAGTAGCTATTTCCGATAATTTTGCCTTTGTGAAAGGTGGAAAAAAAGATACGGTATATGTGTACAACAACCTGGATGGGCAATGGACTTTTCATAGCTATCTGTGCCCGGAACCAGTGGATGTACTTGAAAAGGAATTTGAACAACAATTTGGGCAATCAATTCAGGTTGAGGGATCCAAATTAATGATAGGAGCGCCAACTTATCCTGTTAATGGTCTTCAGGACCGTATGGGCGCCGTTTATTATTACGAGTTACAGGAAGGAAGCGCTTGGGTATATAAAGAGAAAATAATAAATCCGAACTCAGTCCCCAGTGAAGAAGTAAATGAATTTGGTTCAACCATGAAAATGGCAGGAGATTATATGATCATCGGCGGAAATACGAACTACATTGGTGGTGGTGTTGTATATAAAAACACAGGATCCAAATGGGTGAATATTCATTATATTTCTCCTCCTGATGATCTGGTATCTCATGGATTTGGAATCTCTATGGATATTTCTGATCAATGGATGCTTGTCGGACATATTGGAGATATGGATACAGGAACTGAAGCCGGCGCAGTATACGTCTTTGAAAATAATTATTAATAGATCTATAGATAAGTCCTTCTCAGATTCCCGCCTGTAGCGTATGGGGTTTCTTCACTCGAGCCATAAGTAGACGCTCTTTATAGCAACCAGCGGGAATCAGGGAAGCAATTAGTGGATTGTTACATTTTTTCACACTTATGAAAACAGCATAATCTGTAGTACACTATTGCGAATTTTACTCTAATACTTTTCATGATTGAAAAGTATTTTTTATTGATGAACAATTCGGATTCAAACACATTTTTCTATTCTCAATTATTTTATTTGGCAGCATTCAATTTTAATCTCCGGATATACCTGTGAAAGCATTCTTCTATCAAAGAATTAATTAAAATGAAGGCTTTGTTAAAACACTTAAAATAACTACATTGAAATCAAAGCAAACAATTAATCTCTGATTTGAAAATCATTTTTTAAAGTAAATATACAATCATGGAAGAACTGAATATATCACGACGCAAGTTTATTGCAACAACCTCTGTCGGAGCATTAGGTACAATTTTTACAGCTACCGCTGCTTCCTGTGGAAAATTGAATAAGACATCTGATAAACTTGCCCTCCTTGGAGGCGATCCCGTTCGCTCTAAGGATTGGATGTCATGGCCTATTTGGGATCCCAAAGCTGAAGATCCGGCCTTGTCTGTACTACGAAGTGGTAAGTGGTACAGGGAGTGGGGAACAGAGGTGTCGAAATTTGAAAAGCTGTATGCTGAGTTAATCGGGTCAAAAAGAGCACTCGCAACTGCAAGTGGTACTACTGCCCTTGAGGTCGCCCTACATGTTCTTGGTGTAGATGCCGGTGATGAAGTAATAGTATCTCCGTATACTTTTATAGCTACCTATAATGTTGTTTTTAATGCAAAGGCCTTACCAGTTTTTGCAGATACCGATCAGGAAACATTCACTATAAATCCTGATAAGATAGAAGAAAAAATCAATGAACGCACCAAAGCCATTCTACCTGTGCATATTCTTGGACTTCCAGCTGACATGAACAGTATCAATTCTATAGCCAGTAAGCATGGCCTGGTCGTTATTGAAGATGCCTGTCAGGCCTGGCTTGCTGAATATGATGGCAAAAAATGTGGAACCCTGGGAGACCTGGGTTGTTTTAGTTTTCAGAATTCCAAACACCTTCCATCCGGGGAAGGAGGAGCCGTCGTAGGAAATGATGACAGTATTATGGATATGTGTCATTCCTACCACAACTGTGGCCGTGCATATGGGAATACTCAAGGGGAGTTCAATGGTTATCCTTTTAGAGGCGGAAACATGAGAATGATGGAAATTCAGGCAGTGATCCTCATGAACCAGATGAATCGGATAAAGGCGGATGCCGACAAACGACTGGAAAATGCCTTGTACCTCGATTCCAAGCTAAAGAATATTCCTGGAATTATACCTTATAAATTATCCGATGGTGCAGACCGTTCTGCCTATCACCTATATCCTTTCAGATATAAAAAGGAGCACTTTGACGATTTGCCAAGGGAAAAATTCCTTAAAGCCTTTTCGGCGGAAGGGATAACCTGTGCTAAAGGTTACGGCCCACAATATAACGATGGTCTCATTGAAGAATCCTTGAATTCCAGAGGATATAAAAGATTGTTTTCAGAACAAAGATTAAACAGTTATCGCGAGGAACTGAAAAACCTTCCGGATAATGATCAATTAACTGAAGAAGCTGTTTGGCTATTTCAAAACATGTTGCTTGGTGAAAAAAGTGATATGGACGATATAATCAATGCAGTTGAAAAAATATACGAAAACAGAAAACAACTGCTCTGATAAGCAGGATAATAATCTAATCTTAACATGCTAAGATCTATATGCTATAGCATCCTCCTGGGTGCAATACTATTTTTTTATGAGTCAAAAGCTCAGGAACTAACTTTTCCTGTAAGTGCAGAAAAAGGCTGGAAAGCTGGAGTTGCCCGTGTAGTAATTACACCACCTGAATATATGTGGATGGCGGGGTATGCCGCCCGTGACAAACCAGCAGATGGGAAATTGCATGATTTGTGGGTGAAAGCTCTGGCCCTTGAAGATGAGGAAGGAAACCTTGGATTACTGATAACTTCAGATATTATTGGTTTTAGCAGAGAGCTGTCACAGCCCATTTGTAGTCAGCTTCAAACGAAATTTAAATTGGAAAGGAAAGACATCCTCCTGAGCAGTTCTCATACACATAGCGGCCCAGTCCTGAATAATAATTTGTATGGGATATATCCGCCTTTTGATGAGAAACAAAGAAATCAAGTCAAACAGTACCAGCAATTTCTTGAAGCTCAGGTGTTGATAGCTGCCGAAAGGGCAATAAATAGCCTTTCACCTTCCATAATATCAAGTGGGGTGGGGATATCGCGTTTTGCAGTTAATCGGCGTGAAAGCGGCTGGGAAGGGGATGTGCTATATAATCCTGATGTAAAAGGACCTTCTGATCATTCCGTTCCGGTTATAAAAATAACTGATGTTGAAAACAAACTCGTAGCGGTTGTGTTTGGATATGCTTGCCATGCCACGAGTTTATCTATAAATAAATGGTCAGGTGATTATCCCGGCTTCGCCCAAATAGAATTGGAAAGGATGTATCCCGGGACAACGGCCATGTTTGTTGCTGGATATGGAGCAGATCAGAATCCGTTTCCAAGGGGTGGGGTATTGCAATCGGAACAATACGGAAAAGAATTAGCCATATCAGTTGAACGGGTATTAAAAGGTGAATTGATTCATTTGTCGCCCTCCCTTATAACTGTTTATCAGGAAATTGAGTTGGATATTGCCCCTCCGCCTGATCAGGATGAACTGGAAAAGATTATTGAGAGTGGAGCAGATTGGGAAAAAAGATGGGCAATGATGATAAAAGAGAAGCAAGAAGCTGGGGAAGAACTTAAAGATTCGTATCCCTATTATCCTGTACAGGGATGGCAGGTGGGTGAACAGACTGTAATTGTCCTGGGAGGGGAAGTGGTGGTCGATTATGCCCTGGCACTAAGGAAGTTGTTAGGAAATGATATTATGCTAATAGGTTATTCCAATGATGTTATGACGTACATACCCTCAGAGCGTGTATTGAAGGAAGGTGGGTATGAAGGAAAAACTTCCATGTGGGTATATGGCCACCGGGGATCCTGGGAACCTGGCATTGAGGAAAAGATCATAAAAGAAGTAGTGCGACAGGTGGATTTTTGTAAAAATCAGGAAATTGATTACATTGAATAATATTTCAATGGTATGGAGCGTCGAAAATTCCTAAAATATAGCGCCGGTTCTTTACTCGCTGCGCCACTAATATTTAATGAGTATTCTCATATATATGCAAATACATATGCCTCACCTATTGTCAGCGTTTTTGATAAGCTTGCCTCCTCATTAGATTACCAGGCAGGGAATGTTGTAAACTCAGACGGTGTAATTGTAGATAAGGTATTGTCATTTGATATTGTGAATGCCAGGGTAGCAAAAATGGTTGATACAGCCATTGTGGAGCTAACCAATAAAAAGAGTGTTGGAAAAGCCTGGGAATCCTTATTTCCAAAAGGACACCCTAATAAGGATACTAAAATTGGGATAAAGTTAAACTTTTCTTACGGTGACTGGCGCAACGACCAGGAAAATAACTGGGCAAAAACGTATTGCCCCTTTGGCCCTAAAGCTGCTGTCTCAAATGCTATTGTCCTTGGACTCATGCAAATGATGGATGGAAATTTTCCTATTGAAAACATAACCTTGATTGAAAGAATGTATCTGGCTGGAACCAGGAGATTTTATCCCGTAGTGCAGGGATACCGTCCTATTAAAGCGAATGATGATGGATTATTCAAGGACAGTCATCCTGGCACTACTTCTATCCACTGGATATATTCTACAAATCCATTGGAATTACCGGATGATGCCCCTCAATTTATTGCAGCACCCGATTTTAAAGGAGAGTATAAAGCCCCACAAAAAATTTATTCCGCGATATATCAAAATGATTTCCTGATCAATTATTCTATTGCAAAGGACCACAGGGCAGCCGGGATCACGGGAGCTATGAAAAACAATTATGGTTGTACAGACAATCCGTTTGGCACACATGGTAATGAATGGGATAGTGATGATACTCCATATGCCGGGACAAGGTTATGTATACCTGTCTTTCATAAAAATGTTGACCTGCATTCACCTTATATTCTGCATATGATGGATGCCATTACAGGAATATATGATGGTGGACCGCTGTCCGGGAAAGTATTTCATGCAAATACCCTGGCAGTAAGTAAAGATCCTGTTGCGATCGACTCATATTTGTTGAATATTTTGAACCAGGCCAGAAAAGAAAGAAATCATTCTATTCTTGACATTAAAGATGGCAAAACATCTGATGGGCATCCGAATGCTTCCTTTCTTCGAATTACTGCAGAGCGTCATGAATTGGGAAGTATGTCACAGAATAACCTCAGTATGATTGATTTATCAGAGGATTCTGGTCAATATCAAATCGAAGCCTCAGATAAAAGTCTTTCTCTGATAGGAGATGTAAAAAGTGCAAAAGGCATGTGCAATATGGATGTGATCATGGATAATTCAAAGCAAGCTAAATCCATTGAATCGAGGATAGAAACGGTAGATGGGAAAGTGATCAGATCCTTCCAAAGAATATCAGCATCATCACCTTTGATCCAACTTGAATGGGATTATAAGAATGATAATAATATTCAGGTAAAAGAAGGTGTTTATATCTGGTATGTTATTGTCGATGGAATACAACATACCGGAACAGTAAATCTATTTTTTTAACTTTATATAAAAAGGTTATGAAGTGTCTTTTTAAAATGTGTTTTCTCACGATTATCTTATCTCTAGGTGTTGTATTTGAAATATTCGGTCAGGAATATGACCTGCTCATTAAAAATGGACATCTCATAGATCCAAAAAATGAAATAAACCGGGAAATGGATGTAGCGGTGAAGGATGGAAAAATCGTCAAGGTTGCCGAGGAAATATCAGGAGAAACTTCTTTAAAGGTTATTGATGCTACCGATCTTTATGTAACACCAGGTATTATTGACATCCATGGGCATATTTTCTGGGGAACAAAACCAGATGCATACATTAGCAATAGCTTTACGAGCCTTCCCCCGGATGGATTTACCTTTCGGGCAGGGGTGACGACTATTGTAGATGCCGGAAGTGCCGGATGGAGGAATTTCAGGTTATTTAAGGAGCAGACCATCGACCAATCCAAAACAAGGGTACTTGCCTTCCTGAATATTGTTGGTTCCGGCATGAAAGGAGGTGCTATAGAACAGAATCTTGCCGATATGGATCCCAAATTAACTGCAATGGTTGTCAGAAAATACTCTGATTATATAGTGGGTATAAAGCTGGCTCATTACAGCGGACCTGAATGGGATCCGGTTCTGGATATGGTGGAAGCAGGGAAAATGGCAGATGTCCCTGCCATGATCGACTTTGGAGGGAATAATCCTGAATTATCCCTGGAGAGGCTTTTAATGGCTGAGATGAGGGCCGGAGATATATTTACGCATTGTTTTGCAAATGTTAAGGGCAGAACTGCTATAGTTGATGATAGCGGGAAAATACGACCTTATATATGGGAAGCCCAAAAGAAAGGGATAATTTTCGATGTGGGCCATGGTGGAGGAAGTTTTTTATTCGGCCAGGCTTCACCTGCCATAGAACAGGGATTCATACCTAATTCAATAAGTACTGACCTTCATACAGGCAGCATGAATGGAGGAATGAAAGATATGCTGAACGTCATGTCAAAAATGCTGAACCTGGGAATGCCATTGGATATCGTGATTGATCGCTCCACCTGGGCTCCTGCGAAGATTATAAAACATGAGGAACTGGGACATTTAAGCGCCGGGGCATGTGCCGATATAACGCTTCTTAGATTAAATAAAGGCAAATTCGGATTCATTGATACAAAAGGATTTATGATAGAGGGTGATCAAAAACTGGAATGTGAATTGACAATCAGGGAGGGAAAAGTAGTATGGGACCTGAATGGAATTGCTTCGCCTAAGTGGGAGAAATGACAATAAAATTTAATTTTTTATAAACCAATGAAATGATCTAATTATGGAACAAAAAAAGCAAAATTCAAGAAGGAAAGTTGTTAAAGGTGTTTTAGCTGCTGCCGCTGCCGGTTTAGGAGTTAGCCAGGTAAGTGCGGCTGAAGCCAAAACGAAATCATCTAAGAAAGTAGCCACCAGCATTACCAAGTCTGATGATGTACCCTTGTTCTCCGGAGGTGTTGCTTATGGGAACTTGCTCTTTATTGCCGGCAAAGGGGCCCATTTTGAAGGAGATATCGCAGCACATACTGATCATGTACTCAAAGAGCTGGAAAAGGAGTTAAAAAAACATGGTTCCTCAATGGAAAAAGTGCTGAAGGTGAATGTATATCTTCATGATTTGATTGATTACCATGGCATGAATGATGTGTACCGGGGTCGTTTTGGGGAAAACCCGCCCGTTAGAACTACTGTAGCTACATATGGTGGTGTGCCCGGAGACTCATTGGTTGAGATCGATTGCATAGCGGCATTGGATTAATCGACAGATTTATTCTTGGGATCAGACCACGGGCGATAAGTCAGTTAATATATTATAAGATCCGTGGTTATATTTTATTTTACATTATAAATTCAAAATTATGATTACCAGAAGGGAATTGATGAAGAAATTGGCCGGGATGCCACTTGTTGGAGGTATGTTCGGTGCAGGAATACTAACCCCAGGTATGGCCTCAGCCAGTGTGGCTCGCAGGGATTATTTTAAAGAACTGGGGGTTAGGACATTTATTAATGCGGCTGGCACATATACCTTCATGACAGGCTCACTGATGAGGCCGGAAGTTATCGATGCATATAATTACGCTACCAATGATTACGTAATATTGGACGATCTTCAGGATAAGGTGGGTGAGAGGATTGCACAATTATTGCATTGTGAAGCAGCAACTATCACCTCGGGAGCTGCATCGGCAATTACACTCGGGACCGCAGGTATATTGTCCGGGATGGATGAAGAAAAAGTTATCCAGATTCCTGACCTTACAGGGATGAAAAGTGAAGTGATTATTCAAAAATCACATAAAATAGGATATGGTCATGCCATTCGAAACTGTGGGGTTAAGATCATAGAAGTAGAGACTAGAAAAGAACTGGAAAACGCCATTAATGAAAAGACAGCAATGATGTGGTTCTTTAATGGCAATAATTTTGTTGGAAAGATACAGGATGAAGAATTTGTCCAGATAGCTAAGAAACATGGAATTCCTTCTTTTAATGATTGTGCAGCAGATGTCCCCCCTGTTGAAAATTTATGGAAATATACTGATATGGGCTTTGACCTGGTCACGTTTTCCGGAGGGAAAGGACTGAGAGGGCCTCAAAGTGGTGGCTTATTGACCGGGAAGAAGAAATATATTGATGCAGCACGATTACATGCCGCACCACGGGGAAATACAGTTGGAAGAGGAATGAAGGTAAATAAAGAGGAGATCCTTGGCATGCTTGTGACTATTGAATCATATCTGGCACGGGATCATGCAAAAGACTGGGACCTGTGGGAGATGCAGATCAAGACTATAATCGATGCTGTTGCTGATATTCCAGGTGTTGAGCCGGAAAGGCATGTTCCCGAAGTTGCCAATCACGTACCGTCATTGAGATTATCATGGGATCAGAATAAAATTAAAATGACACCAGATGACTTACGTCAAAAACTCCGGGATGGACACCCCTCAATCGAAACCGTAGGAGGATCAAAATCAGTTGGAATAACAACCTGGATGATGCAGCCCGGACAGGAAAGAATTGTAGCCTCCCGAATTAGTGAAATATTAAGGAAAGGATAATTATTGAATACATATAAGTTCTGACGCATTATTTTTTGAAATCCTTAATGGCTTGAATTTTGTAGTGAAAATGTTGATCATTCATCTGATTACAAATTGAATTTTATTGAGCAATAAATAGTAATGAAATGAAAAGAATATTTTATACCCTTACAATATTTATAATCCTTATACCTCTCTATTGTTTCTCACAGGAACCAACCAAATGGCGAGGACCTGATCAAAATGGATATTATCAGGATACTGGACTGTTGAAAGAGTGGCCAGATGGAGGGCCTGAAGTATTATGGCAATATAATAAGTTAGGTGATGGATTTTCTTCACCATCATTTGGAAATGGTCGTATATATGTATCCGCCATGGAAGATCAAACCGGATTCGTATATGCGCTTGAACAGGATGGAACTATGATCTGGAAAGCTCCTTATGGACCTGAATTCTATGAAAGTTATCCTGGTAGCAGGGGAACACCTGTTATCGATGGAGATAAACTCTATATGATAAGTGGAAAAGGGCATCTATCCTGTTTGAGTTCTAATTCTGGTAAGATCATCTGGCATAAGGACTTGTTTAAAGAGTATGGCGGACGAAATACACAGTGGGGGCTTGCTGAGACCTTGTTAATTCATGGAGATATGCTTATTTGCACACCAGGTGGCCGGGAGCATAATATGATGGCATTTAATAAATCGAATGGGGATATAATATGGACAAGTAAAGCCATGGGTGAAATATCAGCCTATTGTTCCCCGCTTTTAATTGAAATTGGAGGGCGTAATCTGATCGTTACACATACGGCAGATCATATAATCGGCGTTGATGCAGACACAGGGAAACTCTTATGGAACCATTCACACCCGAACAGGTATTCTGTTCACCCAAACACACCTCTTTATCACGATGGACAGGTCTTCTGTTTCAGTGGTTACGGAAAGGGTGGGGCGATGTTAAAATTGAACGAAGATGGTAGTAAAGTTAACCAAATATGGTATAGCAAAACCATGGATAGCCGGATGGGTGGAGCTGTATTTCTTAATGGCTTTATGTACGGCTCCGGGGATTCCAATCGTGAGTGGCAATGCATTGACTGGAATACCGGTAAGGTTGTTTATGAGTCAAAAGAGATTGGAAATGGAGTTGTAATTGCAGCAGAAGGTATGTTATATGCCTATAGCCAGCGTGGAGAACTTGCACTGATAAAACCTGAATCTTCTTCCTTCAAGGTGATCAATAAAGTTAAAATATCCGTGGGAAGCGGTCAACATTGG
The DNA here is from genome assembly GCA_964389805.1 of uncultured Roseivirgaceae bacterium. Taxonomy (GTDB): domain Bacteria; phylum Bacteroidota; class Bacteroidia; order Cytophagales; family Cyclobacteriaceae; genus JAGTVG01. Next base: position 16,234 of record CAYMFU010000085.1, read on the forward strand.
GCACATCCTGCAATAAATAATGGTAGATTGTTTATCCGGCATGGAAATACTATGGTAGCCTATAAAATTCGCTAAGAGTATGTGTTAAAGTACCTATAGCACATGATTTATATCATATAATTAGTGGGGTATTAATTCTTAAATTTGTATAGGGCGGTGGATTGGTAGCTATATTAAGCAGCTATTTATTATTTAATCTTTCTCCCATATCCATATTTTAAATTATATGATATGAAAAATATAACCATTCTAGTGCTTTTATTCTTTGTTTTTCAACCCATTTTCTCGCAGGAAGCACAGTGGCGTGGCCCACTAAGAAATGGTCAGTTTCCGGATAAAGGATTACTGAAAGAATGGCCCGCCGATGGTCCGGATATGCTGCTTAAGGTTGAAGGTATTGGCATGGGATATTCCTCACCTGTTCTTTATAAGGATATGATCTATGTAACGGGTAAGAAAGGGGAGGAAGACTTTTTGAGTGCCATCGATATGAATGGGGATATTATATACCAGGTAAAATATGGATCTTCCTGGAACCAGTCATACCCGGAAACCCGCTCTACTCCAACACTGGATGGTGACAGGATTTATGTGGTAAGTGGCATTGGAGAAGTGGTTTGTTTGAATGTTAGCGACGGCCATATTATTTGGTCAGTAGATGCTAATCAACTTTATGAGGGTGATATACATCGATGGGGTGTGGCCGAATCACCCCTGATCATCGACAATAAGGTGCTATACACCTGTGGAGGAGATATATCCTCAGTAGTTGCCCTGAACAAGTATTCCGGTGAAATAGAATGGCAATCGGAAAGTCTTGGCGGCCAGCGGACCTATGTTTCTCCTGTTTTATATCATAAGGACGACAAACAATTAATAGTGGCTTTAACCGCCCATCATGTCTTAGGGATCATGCCTGAAAATGGCAGGATTGTATGGCATTATGAGTATTTGCCACCTGAAGGTGCCTCAGGCCGCGGTGCGACAAACAGTACCAATTCACCCATCACAAAAGGCGATGAAATCTTTGTTTCGAAGGGCTATAATCAATATGGTGTTATGCTGAAAGTTTCTGCCGACATGAGTTCTATAGAGGAAAAATGGAGAACGAGCGTCATGGATACGCATCATGGGCACTATGTAAATGTTGGGGATTATTTATATGGATCTAACTGGGAGAGCAATTCTACCGGGAACTGGGTATGCCTGGACTGGAATTCAGGAGAGGTGATGTATGAGCAGAAGTGGAATACGAAAGGATCTATTGCACTGGCAGATGGCAAAT